>CAVGMK010000166.1:0-5323 GCA_963630135.1 Oscillospiraceae bacterium | reverse complement strand
ACAGGAAGTTGTCGTGCATTGCGCCCTGACCCATGATTTCCTTAACTACTACGATCTTCTTCTTTCCTGGGTGTCTTGTCTGCTGAAGAACCTGAGTATCAACAATCTGCTCATCTGTCAGGTCTCTCTTCATTGCTTCTCTGATTTCCGAAGTTACGTGATCAACTGCAGTATGAATAGCAATCGGTCCCGGTCTCTCCATGTTTCTCTTACGAGGAACAACGGCTTCGTACTTAATCATGATCTCGCCCTTGTCTACAGCACCCGGACGACCCCACTGCATGTTCTCGTCGAGGTAACCCTCGGAAGAACCGAACTCACCAACCTGAACGCCTTCTTCGGTGATACCGGTTACGACGGTAACAACGCCATCCAGAACCATGGTAGTTCCTTCGCCCAGATCCATGTCGGAATCCTTCTTGCAGGCAATCGGCTGAATATCCATTACAGTCTGGGAATAAGTATGATACAGTTCCGGTGTAATGATTTCAATCTTCAGGCTCTGAACCAGTTTCTGGCCTTCAGCGCCTTCGTCTGCGGCTGCCTCACGAATGTACAGGGTTGTACCTTCGATCTTGGTCTCATCTCCAAGAACGACCTTGTCGATCTTGTAGTGCTCTCTGGTCATCTCTCTAACAACAACCTCTTCGCCCTCTTCTACCGGAGCTGCTGCAACTGCTGGAGCTGCTGCAACTGCTGGAGCTGCTGCAACCGGAGCTGCTGCGCCTGCGCCGATACCAGCCGGGATTTCGATGTCGATGTTCTTGCCTTCACCAATGTGAAGTTTGATGGTGCCACCGGCAACTGCTGGAGCTGCTGCTACTGGAGCGGCTGCAACTTCTGCTACTTCTTCTGCCGGAGCTACTTCCTCTGCCTCTTCCTCAGCAGCATCGTACTTGTCAACGATGTCTGGAGTAATCGGAGTCAGGGAGTCTACTGTCTTTGTGAGCTTCGATCCGTTCAGAACCTGTCCGAGCTTGAGAGCTCCGTCGGTGTTCAGAAGTCCGGAATCAATGAGGTCCGGGAAAATTGCAGGATCCTCAAAGTTCGCAGGCTCCAGAACTGTGCCTTCTTCTGCTCTGCAGCACAGTACTGCCGGGTCGTTCGCATGTTGTTTAGCTGTTTCAGCTGTGATTGACATATCGATCTTCCTCCTTAAATTTTTTGCCTTGCGTTTGCAAATTTATATTCATTCACTCCGCTCCACCGAATTATCGGGGTTTATCCGGTAAAAGTAAGTGAAATAAATATTATTTTTACCGGGGCAGCATCCGTATGAGATGCCGCCCCGGGGATATCAATCACCGATTAGTCGTTCTCTACGTTATCCACAACGTTGAGATCCTGATCTACCTTCTTGGAAACTCTCAGAGTTCTGTACAGCGGATGATCTACAGCTCTCATTACGTGGTCTGTCATGTGCAGAACCTTCAGGCCCATCTTCGGACCGGAAGCCATAACGGTGTTGGAGCAATCGGAGCAGTTTCCGATGATGATGTATTCGCATTTATCCTTCTTGAACTGAAGGTTATTTGCAACCTGGCCTGGGCAGTTACCCGGTCTCTCGCACTTGCGGGAGCCATTCGGCTGCTCCTGAGCCTGCTTGCAGTAGCAGATGGATACCGGATTTGCATTGTACTTCTTAGCCAGATCCTTCATTCTGTCGAGGTTTCCGCCGCAAGCACATACCAGAATTCCGAGGTTAGCGCCCTTGAGATCCCAGAACGGTGCAGATACGAGGATAGCGCCAGTGTTCTTGCAGATTGGCTCGTCAACGGTGCAAGCTCTTCCGGTGAATGCGCCGCCCATAACGATTTCGCCATAGTCGCTCTCGATGCCGCCGGCTCTCTCAATCAGAGTGCCTACACTGGTTCCAACCGGAACGTCTACAAATACGTGAGCATCGCTGCCGCCCTTGAGTCTTCCTCTTACGGTCAGGTTCTTCAGGAAGCTTGGCTTTCTCTCGTCAACAGCCTCTGCGACTCTTGCGCAAGTCTCACTGTTGATAACAACGGCTCTTGCTGCGCTTGGGAGCTGGCTCGGCTCCAGTTCGATTCCCAGGCATTCTCTAACAACGGCTCTCTCTTCGCCCATTGGGTAGATGTCTGGCAGAAGATGTCTGCTGATTGCCGGTTCGTCAGCCAGCAGCTCGTCCAGCTTCACGATGGTGTCGTGGTGCTTCTTCTTAATAGCGATGATGGCTTTGTCTGCGCCGGAAATCTCCATTGCATACTTAACGCCCTTGATTACCTTCTCCGGTTCTCTGTTGAGCTGCTCGATGTTGTGAGCCAATCCAGGTTCACATTCCGAAGCATTTACCAGAATGTATCCATCTCCATCAAAGTGTGTATCCAGCTTAATTCCGGTCGGGAATCCTGCGCCGCCCATTCCGACAACGCCGGCAGCCTTAACCATTTCCAGCGGAGTACCTTCCGGAATCATTTCATAATCTTCACTCTGCTCTTCGTCAGGCTTGATGATGATTCTGTCTTCCAGTACATCCTCTACAACGCCATCAGCGCTGGAGAAAATGTTAGCACCCAGTCCGGTCGGCTCAGCAATCAGAGTTCCTCTTCTAACCTTGTCACCTTTCTTTACGATTGGCGCACAAGGCTTACCTACGTGCTGTCTTAGCAAAATTTGTAAATTTTCCATAACACAATCTCTCCTTAAAATTTAGAATTTTTTGAAGCTGTAATAAACTGAACTACCTCTCCAATTTATTACATTTTTACAACTAGATACTACCACAAAGCATCTGTCGTTTCAATGAAATGCAGCCAGAGATTGCTAATGCTTGCTTAGAAATCCGTGACTTCCTCGATAAACCAGCACTCTTTACAGGCAAATCTTACCACATCAAGGTATTTGTTTCAATGATATGCCAGAAACGGCCTATTGAGAAAATCAATCTGGGCGGAACGCTTCGTTCACGTCGAAAGCGTTGATATGCAAGGCTTCCAGAAGCCCTGCGAATTTTTTGTCGCTTTTTCTTCATTGTGTTTGATTGTTAACAGAATAAAAGTAAAATATTACTTATCATGAAATTTCCAAATTTAAGTTATGATATTTTAGCATCGATAAAGCAACTATTTCGCCGCTTAATTATTCGCATTTGTGCTATTGACAATCTCAATTTCGTGAATATAATGAAATTACAAATTGTAGATATTTTAACATCTGCTACGCTAGACGCGAATTATTTAAGGAGGTTTCACTATGGCTTTAGAACCTAAAATCAACATCGGCCTTTACACCGATCACGTACGCACCATCGAAGCGCACACTTCCGGAGAGTACTGCAGAGTAGCATTGGATCACCCGGAATTCCAGGGCAATACAATGATTGAAAGAAAGCACTATCTGGAGAAATATCATGATGACTTCAGAACAATGCTGATGCATGAACCTCGTGGTCACCACGATATGTTCGGTGCTATTCTGTGCGAGCCAATCAATCCGGAAGCTGACTTCGGTATCTTCTTCCTGGATGCAGGTGGCTGGCTGAATATGTGTGGTCACTGCTCCATCGGCGCAGCAACCGTTATTCTGGAAGCTGGACTCAAGGAAATGGTTGAGCCACAGACCACAGTTAAGATTGAAGCTCCGGCTGGACTGATTACACTGGTTGCTGATTGCAAAGACGGCAAGGTTACCGGCGTTACACTGACCAACGTTCCAGCATTCGTATATAAGAGAGACCTGAAGCTGGAATATCAGGGCAAGGAAGTTACCTACGACCTGTCCTTCGGTGGTTCCTTCTTCATCATGGTAGATACTGAGAAGAACTTCGGCATCAAGGTTGGTCCGGACACCGCAAAGTTCCTCAAGGACTTCTCCAGCTATGCACTGCAGGAAGTTAACAAGACGGTTGAGATTCAGCACCCAGAGCTGGATATCACCACCGCTGACCTGGTTGAGAACTACTCCACAGTAGACAATCCGGAACCAGATATGCTGACCCTGAGAAACCTGGTTGTATTCGGCGATCCGAAGGATCCGCAGCTTGACCGTTCTCCGTGCGGAACCGGTACATCTGCTAAGCAGGCTCTCCTGCACTCCCTCGGAGAACTGGAAGTTGGCGTTCCATTCACTTATGAATCCTTCATCAGCACCAAGTTCATCGGCCAGATTAAGGAAGAGACCAAGGTTGGCGATTACGATGCTGTTATCCCGACCGTAAAGGGCGCTGCTTATCTGTGCGGCGAGTCCACATGGTTCTGTGATCCGGACGATCCGATGACCAAGGGCTTCGTTGTTCCTCAGTAGTCGTTCCTAAGTAACTGACATTCGGTAGGGTAGGCTCAATTACCGAGCACATCTCCTATTGAAATACCAATCGGAAAAAACGGCCTGACTCCAAGGAGTCAGGCCGTTTTCGTTCAATCTGAGAATTTAATTCAACATAAGTACGCGCCGGTACCGCAAGACGCCGCTACTCCGAGCTTACAGTGGGAACTCGATAGCGATGTCCTTGCCCTCGCCGATGTAGAGCTTCAGCACGCCGCCGGATGCTCTCATCGTAACACCACTTACTGCGCCGCCTACTGCCGGAGCTGCAACGACATCTGCTTCCTCAGCCTCTTCTGCTTCTTCTGCCTCATCATCTTCCACATCTGCATCGTACTTGTCAACGATATCCGGTGTGATTGCGGTCAGCGAGTCAACAGTCTTTGTCAGTGTCGATCCATTCAGAACCTGACCTAACTTCAGCGCGCCATCGACATTCAGAAGGCCTGTATCAATCAGATCTGGGAAAATAGCCGGATCTTCGAAATTCGCCGGTTCAAGTTTCGTTCCTGCTTCTGCTCTGCAGCACAGTACAGCTGGATCATTCTTATGAGCTGCTGCGGTTTCTGCTGTAATAGACATAATAAATCCCTCCATTCAATTATCAAATTGATATTACACGCCTATATTAGCACATTTAATAATGGGTCACGCATTGAAAATATCAATCCTGCATGCCTGCGTGCTCAATCTTCCAAATACTTTCCATATCCGGAGCAACGGAATCCCCCATTCCTACTGTATCCCTCCCCTCCAGCAATCATCCCCGCATCCTCCGCCGGTTAAAAATAAGTTTCTCCCGTCATTATCTTCCGACATCTCCACCGAGTAAGAATTCCAACGGCTTCCATCACAACCCGGCGTAACCGGGCTATTTTCATTTGGGTTACAGTAAGACATTTTCATTTGTGGCTTAGAAAAATTATGAAAAAATCCCCCTATCTGTTGACATTGATAGCGAGTTGCGGTATACTAATCAAGTCGCTTGAGCGCCCATAGCTCAATTGGATAGAGTAGCACACTACGAATGTGA
>CAVGMK010000165.1:0-5369 GCA_963630135.1 Oscillospiraceae bacterium | reverse complement strand
AAGAAGCAGACATAGCAGATCGTCATTCCCACCAGCACCTTCGCGAAGGTCCCGACATCCCATGGATGCTTCATCGTCCCGGTCTTCTCATCCAGCTGCCGGCCATCTCCCCGGCTGTTTCCACAGCTGTCGCTGCGCCCATTCACTACAGAGCCACTCGCTCCCAGGCCACTCATCACCCGGCCCACCAGTCCATTCGCCCAGGCGGCAATTCGGTCAAAAATATCCTGCATCCGCGCAATCGTCCGATTATACAGACATCCGAACAGGCCCAAGATGACACCTAATAGCACCGCCGCCCAGTAATGCCGTAGCGGCAGCGAATGGTTGATCTGGAAACCGAACACCGGGTCCAGCCCGATGATATATGCCGTCACAAAGTCCGCCGTTGTCGCCGCTGCCATGGTCGAAAGCAGCACTTCCGACGCAAAGTTGTGGTACAGTTCCTCCAGGCAGAAGATGGTGCCGGCCAGCGGCGCGCCAAATGCCGCCGACAGTCCGGCGCCGGCGCCGCAACTCATGAGATACCGTTCCTCCGTCAGCACCCGGTGGCGGCTGCGGGCGAAGCCTTTTCCCACCATTGCGCCAATCTGAATGCTCGGGCCTTCTCGTCCCAGCGCCAGGCCACCGCCGATGGATAGGGCGCAGCCCAGGATTTTCGTCACCAGCACGCGAAGCCAGTTCATGTCCTTCCGGCCCATCAGCTCCGCTTCCACCTGCGGAATACCGGAGCCCGTTGCTTCCGGCTCCTTCCTCAGCAGGAAGGTGACCAGGAGAGCCAGTACCAGCATGATTAGTGCCGCAAGCACTGCCTGCCCGAAGCCCCCTTTCGCGAATTCCACCAGCTTATTGCGGCAGCTGTCCGCGTAGATCAGCAGCAGACGGAAGCCCGCAATAACCAGTCCGGTCGCCGCGCCAATCAGCACGCCTTGCCAGATCAGCGCATAGCGAAAGCTTCGCTTCCTCGTGAGATTCTGAATAATTGAACTTGTTTTTTTACCGTCTCCAGATTGCATATCTTTCTCTCTTTATCGTCGTCCGTTAATCTTTGGTCCCGAATCTTCGTCTCTTCATCGTCATCCGTGTAAGCCGAATGCCCGGCCTTTCGAGCTTCGCTATCCCCCGTTCACCCGGGCACCGGTGCGGAGGGACAATAATCCGTGAAAAAAAGGGAGGGCGCATCATGCCCTCCCCCGATATCCTAGTTGGAATATAAGTTTTTGGTGGAGAATTCCGGGTTGCAGGTCATGTCAATCCCGAGGGACTTCAAGGTCTGCTCGTCGCGGTCGCTGAGAATGGCGGTGCAATGCGCCACGCAGCCGCGCAGCTTCGGAAGCTGCTTCAGCGCCATCTCGGCAATCGGGTTGGTCGGCTTGCTCATGGTCAGCGCCATCAGAATCTCTTCGCAATTGAGGCTCGAGTCGTCGTGGAAGATGCTCACGCGCATGTCCTGAATGCTCTTCAGAATCTGCGAAGAAATCACCGGAATCGAATCGTCGATGCCCGCCAGGGTCTTGATGGCATTCAGCATCATGGCCGCAGAGGAAACCATGCGGTCCGAGTTCTTGCCGGTGACAATCGTGCCTTCCGGCAGCTGGATGGCGCTGATGATGATGTTCTCATCGCCTTCTGCCCTGCGCTTCTCCTCGGCATATTCCTCTGCCGGCGCAACGACCGGACGGTCGTAACGGCTTGCCTGCACCTCCTCCATCAGGAGCTTCGTGCGTTCGAGGATGCTCTCGTCGATCTTGCCCTTCTTGTAGGAACATTCCGCCAGCAGATAGCGACGGATGATCTCCTGGCGCGACGCCTCGCGGCACACCTCGTCGTCGGTGATGCAGAAGCCCACGCGGTTCACGCCCATATCCGTCGGCGACTGGTAACCCGAATCGTCACCGGTAATCTTTGTCAGAATTCTCTTCAGCACCGGGAACGCGTCGATGTCGCGGTTGTAGTTGACCGCCGTCGCACCATACGCCTCCAGATGGAAGGAGTCAATCATGTTCACATCCTTGAGATCCGCCGTCGCTGCTTCATAGGCGATGTTGACCGGATGCTTCAGCGGCATGTTCCATACCGGGAATGTCTCGAACTTCGCGTAGCGCGCGCGGTTCCCGCGGCGGAATTCGTGATATACCTGCGAGAGCGAGGTTGCCAGCTTGCCGGAGCCGCCTCCCGGGCCCGTGACAACGACCAGCGGCTTGGTCACCTCGATGTACGGGTTCGCGCCATAGCCCTCGTCGCTGACAATCGTATCCCCGTCCGTCGGGTATCCCTTGGTAAAATAATGTTTGTACGTCCGAATTCCCCGGCGTTCCAGCTTGTTGATGAACATATTGACCGAAGGTACGTCCTGATAACGCGTCACCACGACCGAATTAATCTGCAGGTCGTAATCGCGAAGCGCGTCAATCAGTCTCATGACTTCCAGATCGTAAGTGATGCCGAAATCCTGACGGGTCTTGTTCGTGGTGATATCCCCCGCATAGATACAGATGATAATCTCCGTCTGATCCTTGAGGCGCTGCAGCAGGTTAATCTTCGCATGTTCATCGTATCCCGGCAGGACACGCGCCGCGTGCTTATCCTCTACCAGCTTACCACCGAATTCCAGGTACAGGCGTCCTTCGCCGCCGGAAATTCTCTCCCGAATGTAACGGGACTGCTCCTCCAGGTATTTCTCCGCATCAAATCCAATCTTGTTCATTTCTGTCCTTTCTTACCCCGCTTTCTGAATTGTTCTTTCTTGTTATATCTTGTACTAGCTTACATTATCTTATGTTATTTTGTGTTATCTTGTGTTATCTTGTTCTGGCTTATTCTATCTTACCGGTTCCAGCTGAATTGTACTGTCTCGTGCTACCTTGTGCTACCTTGTTCTATCTTACACGCTTGCACAATCTTGCTTATGCAAGCGTGTGCTGCCTTATCCTATCGGATTCGAACGCGTTTCCTCTCCTCGGTCCGCCCCGCATGGTCCGGCCGAATCGTCATCTGTAATTTGTTCCGCTTATTCATCTCCCGGCCCATATGAATCGAGTATTCCGCATAGATGGTCCCCATCCCGTTCTCATCCAGATCGAACCGAAGCTCGTGCGTGTATATCCGAATCTTCATCCGGCCGAACGGAAACAGGTAACTCACCTCGGTGGTCCGGCCCGTCCTCAGCAGGAGATCCATCCCGTTGGTCTCTTTCCGCTCGTACCGATGCACCTCCAGCGTGTCATTTCCCTTGAGCTTAATCACCGTGCGGTTCTCGTCCATCTCAATCTTGCGGGACTCATTATATGTAATATAGACCGAATCCTTCTTCGTGTACACGGTGGCTTCGGTCTCCAGATCCATCTCATCGCCCGGCGTCAGCCGCCGTACGTACGTGTCTTCCTTCGACACCATATGTTCGTCGAACTGTCGGTTAATGATGCGCAATATTACTTTATTTTTCGCCAAAATTGCCCCCCGCTGCCCTTGATTTCGCGTTTAAGCTATAATTACAAACACAGAGTTATTATACACTCATAAAAGTACGGTTATCAACATTTTTTGCACGGCCAAAAGCAACCTCCGCGCCCGCCGCACACTTCCGGCCCCGCGGTGGCTGCGCGTTGCGGTGCGCTACAAAAATGCCACGGTGCTGGGTTCTGTCGATAGATTCGGTAGCGCATTACCTGGGCGGCGTCCGGCACTTCGATAAACGTACGTGTACGAAGCACCTGTTACAAATGTGCAACATAGACGCCGCGCCAAGCGCGGACAACGCATGGCAAAAACCGCCAGCTCTCACACGAGCCACATATTCGGCGGTTATAATAGACGAAGATTCTGACAATACCGGGAGGAATTCCATGAACGAAACCAATCCTTATGATAATGTAAATGACACCGCGAACGAAGCTGCGCAAGGTGAAGCTCCGACGATTACCAGTGTGATGAGCGAAGCGGCGCAGACCGCAACCACGATGAGCGAGGCGCCACAGAATACGAATACGGCAAATGTAGCTGCACCAGGCGCGCCAAGTGACAACGCAGCAAGTGGAGTAGCGCAAGGCGCAAATATGCCAAGCGAACCGAACTTCACGCTGATTAATCCAGATGACCCGACTCTCAATCCGGAGGCCTGGGCGGAGACCAAGGGCGGAACAGAAGGTATTTACACCGGAGAGAAGAAGGACGAGAAGAAATCCTGGAAGTCCTGGATTCCGGGAAAACGGGACCAGGATGTAATGGACCCGAATTTCACCGACCCGACGTGGCCGGAAGACTTCGAGCCGGAAGAGGATGACGAGGAAGACGAGAACGGCGACACCGCCGAGGAGAATGGAACCGCATCGGGAGCGGCGCTTCCGGCAGTTGCTTCGGCAACGGCGTGGAACGGCGGCAGTGGCTGGAACGGAAGTCACGGTGGCCATATGAATGGCGACGGGTCCGCGTATGTTACGAAGAAATTCCTGGCGATTGCACTGGCGATTACCGTGGTAATCAGCTCCGCAATTGGCGCGGGGATGGGCATCCTGCTCACCAAGAAGACGAGCAGTTACAGCAACCTGTCATCCAGCTCGCAGGAAGTATCCACGGGCAGCAGCATGACTGTCCAGCAGATCTACAAGAAGAATGCCGACGCCGTTGTAGAGATTACCACCGAGGTGACTTCGAGCAGCGTGCTCGGTAGCTCCACCAGCGAGGGCGCCGGTAGCGGTGTGATTGTCCAGAAGAACGGATATATTGCGACGAATTATCACGTCATCGAGGGAGCAAGCAAGATTTCGGTTCGCCTCCGGAACGAGAAGACCTACCGGGCAACCGTTGTCGGTTACGACGAGAGCAACGATGTAGCGGTACTCAAGATTAACGCGAAGAATCTGACCACCGTAACCATCGGCAAGAGCGCCGATGTCCAGGTCGGTGACCTGGCGGTAGCCATCGGCAACCCACTCGGAACGCTGGGCGGCACCACAACATCCGGCATCATCAGCGCGCTGGATCGGAAGCTTGAAATTAACAACAAGCGGCTTACGCTCCTGCAGACAGATTCCGCTATCAACCCGGGTAACTCCGGCGGCGGCCTCTTTAATGACAAAGGAGAGCTGATTGGCCTCGTTGTTGCGAAGGGCTCCGGTACCGATATCGAGGGACTGGGCTTCGCGATTCCGATTGATACTGCAGCGCCGATTATCGACGACATCATCGATAACGGCACCATCACGGAGAAGCCGGCAGCGGGCATGAGTATTTTCACCGCGACAGAAGAGAACATGTCCCAGTACAATGTGGACCAGACCGGCGTATACATCTACGAAGTATATGGCACCAACGCAATCAAGGCCGGGCTCAAGGCCGGTGACCGCATTACGAAGTTCAACGGCAAGGCC
>CAVGMK010000164.1:0-5375 GCA_963630135.1 Oscillospiraceae bacterium | reverse complement strand
TCCGTCTTGATTGGTTCACACTTCTCATCCAGGTTGAACAACTTGCAAAAATCTCCATAAGACACCTTTTTCTGGAAATCAGCTGCATAATCTTCTGGGAAAGGAAGGTCATCATTATCTATATAGTATTCCGACAAATACAATTTCCCCTCTTTCAACTCTGCATGATAACATCCTTCCATGTGTCCGCCCACAGAATCGTTCACTCCCTCAAACCACGCCCCTGGCACAGCGTCCGCCATGGCTTCAAATAAACCAAATCCATAAATTCTAGGCCGTGATTCAAGCTCTCCGTACGGACCTTCTGCCTGTATTTCCAACACGCCGTCGGCTTCTTCCAGAAGACGTGCCCATTCTTCATCTGCCAAATCTTTGAATTCTTGTCCGTTCACACGTACCGAACAAATATATGCACAGTCTTTCTTCGATTCATATCGTTCATGATTCCTTGTCTCATAAATTCTGAGAACATCCAATATGGCCAGAAGTTCTTCCTGGCTTCCCTTTGCTGTTATATTGATATAACCTTCCCACCACATTCTTCTTTCTCCTTCATTCTCGTTCCACTAGATTCACGTCTTTACACTTATCAGAATACAGGTTGACAAATTGCCTGCCCAGTACCGGTTGGGCTTGCTGTCTTCACTCTACATGCGAGGAATAACAACGGTTTTCCGCAGGCTGATTCAACTCTCTTCTTAATACTAATTTACTCCTAGAAGCACATCTCCTCAAGCGTTTTCGTAGTTGAACCCCTGCAACGAGAAGATTTTTGGGCATTAGCACCTAATCCACCACCGAACCCCGCGTCACCGGATGCCGCCGACCCGGCCACTCCCCGCGAGCACCGTAGTCGGTAGATGGACCTTGGCATCTGCAATGTACTTATTGACGTCCACCAGCCCGATTTCCCGGCCGCCTGTTTCGAGGCAGCGCATGTTCTGGCACATGATTACCTGATCCAGAATATTCCGAATCTCCCGCGCGTTCGCGAAATTCGATTCCTTCCGCCTGATATCCGTAATGTCGAGAATCCGGCTCATCGCGGCCTCGCCGATGGTATAAGAACGCGATTCCAGCATCTGCTCCGCGATGCGTCCAAGCTCCTCTCGCGAATAATTCGGAAACTCCAGCATGAACTGAATCCGCGACCGGAACCCCGGATTCACAGCAATCATCTTCTGCATCTCATTCTTATACCCCGCCAGGATGACGCAGAACTTCCCGCGATTATCCTCCATCGCCTTCACCAGCGTGTCAATTGCTTCCTTGCCATAGTCTGCCGAATCCATGCTGGAACTGTGGCTCAGTGCATACGCCTCGTCGATGAAGAGCACGCCACCCATCGCACGCTGAATCACCTGAGTCGTCTTCTCCGCCGTCGCGCCATAATACGGACTGACCAACCCGGCGCGATCCACCTCCACGACATTCTTCGTCGGAAGCACCCCATTCTCGTACAGAATTCCGGCAATATAACGAGCCACCTCCGTCTTGCCGGTACCGGGATTTCCGAGAAAACACATGTGGATGTTGAGATCCGGACTGTCCTTGTTCATCAGCGCATATGCCTTAATTTTCCGGACGCTCTCCTTGATTCCCTGGAGACCAATCAGAGCCTCCAGCTTCCTTTCGCTACTTCCCTCCGCACTCGCCAGCGCATCCTTCGAGACAAGATAGCCGAACTGATCCGGTAGCTTCTTGTAGAGCACCCACAGCTCATTCTCCGTCTTCTCCTCGAGCACGGCCGACAAATTCAGCGCATCGTTGAGTCCCGCGTACCGCTGCTTCAGCACATCTTCCAGCGCCGCAATCAATTCGGACTCCGAGAGCGTGCCGGCCGGCGTCAAATATTCGTAGCATTTCGTCAGAAGCGGCGCGCACATCAAGAGCTCGATGCCATGCCACAGGCAGGTCAGCATCTCTCGCAGCTCCTTCGTGCCATCCTCCAGAATATCCACCACATATTTCTTCGCAATCACCTGCTCGGACTTTGAGATAGCACGCTCGAGCGCCACCTTGAAGTCCATTTCCTGGCCATATTGGCTGTCAACAATCTGCGGGCAGAAACTATGGATTCCGCCGTATAGATTATTGATGCGGATAAAAGCATGTATCTTCCTCCCCAATTGCCCGAGCTGATTCAGGAGCTCATCCGCCAGGGGCCACAGAGAGTCATTCGGAATTTCGGAATAGCGGAGCGATACCTTCGTCCAACGGATGGGCCTTAGGAAAATTTCCAGTGAACCCTCCGCCTCAGATTCTGTCACAGAATTCAAGGCAGAATCCGGGAAAGATTCGAGATACGCTTCAGGCACCGGGTGCTGTCCTGAGTCCAGTGCTGCGCATCCCTCCGGATTCAGCATCCGGGCCGCCGTAAGGAGCTCATCGTCATACCGATTCATCTTATCATCCAACGTCTGGAAGGAAACCGGAACGGTAATGGAATAGGGTGTTGTGAAATGCTGCCGCATTTGATTCATCGATTGCTCCAGTTTATCCAGAGAATCTTCCGTGCGACTCTGCCGTGTAACATATGACAGAATCTGGTTATAGCCAGGAAACCGACCGGACGCTTTCTTCGAAGCATCCGAAATCAGATCCTCGCTCTCCACCCTCGTCACTTCCAGCATTCCAACGAAGGATTCGATTTCTCGGGTGAGAAGTTTCCTTCGGTTATACGGCATTTCGAACATCCGATAGCCGCAATTCGGGCAGCTCAAATATGTCCCTTTAACACCTTGCCTGACATTGCCACAGTTGATACATTTGAATTCCGGCATATTTCTCTCCTATCAGTCCAGTCCCAATGCCTTCCGTGCCGCATCCAGCGGTGTTGTGTAGAAGATGGCTTTGATTTCATTCTTCGTCGTGGATTTCATCTTGTCATACTTCGCCTGACTATCCTCCGGAAGCAGGATTTTCTTCGCACCGGCATTGACCGCAGTAACGAAGATCTCATTCAGGTCCCCGATAATCGGCATCATGCTGCCAGACATAACCACCTTGCCGCAGATTACCAGAGACGGCAGTACCGCGCGGTTCGCCAGTCCGGAGAATAATCCCACCACCTCGGCAACGGAGATTTCATCGCTGACACCCCGGCTCTGAAGGTCGTTGAAGTAGAGGCTGTAGTCGTAGTCTTCATAATGGCCGTTGACAATCTTGCGGCTGTTCTCGCTGAAGTAATTGAAGGCTGCAGTAATGCTGTCTCTCACCGACTTGGATGACCCTGCCAGGCCCTCTACGTTCTTGAAACTGAGATCTCCGGCGCCACTAATCAGCTTATTCTCCAGGCGGTAGATACCCAGAATGTTATTGACGGACCGACCGATGCCATAGACATATCCCGGCTGTTCCAGACCTTCGTAGATGAGTGTCTGCGTCGATATCTCCGGTAACTGAACGACATATTCCACGTTCGTATCCAGGTCGATATATCCGAGATTGACATCTGCGAATTCGCTTGGTGTCATCTTGCGAAGCTGCTCCTTGACACGGCGGCGACACTCGATGGCATACTCCAGAATCTCTCGGGTCTCTTCCTTCGTCATCTTCTCATCCGGATAGATGAGCTTGGCCAATCCGGAGAATGTCCTTCCCACCGCAATGGTATCTCTCTGATTGAACTGACTATTCAGCGTGAAATATTCACTGTAAGAATTCGTGAAATCATATCTACGCATCGCATGGCAGAATTCGGAGAAGCAATCCGTAATCAAGCCATACTGTTTCGTGAAGAGCTTGCTGCGGAGCTTCGGCGTCTCCCATCCCGGCAGATACGCATGAATTCTGTCGAAGAATGCAGAGTCGTTATTGAAAGAATCCGGGAATGGCTCGAAGAGGTTCGTCGTCCGCATCATGTCCGAAACACTACGGAAGGTATTTCCTTCGAAAGCGATGGAAGCATCAGTACTGATGGAATCCGTTCCCCGGGCGAAGCTCCCGTTCGCCATGTAGTTCTTCATAATCTGAACCATATCCCCCGATGCCTGCGTAATTCCGGCAACCTCGTCGAAGGCCACACAATCCCAGTTGCCAACCAGACCCACCTGGCGCGACCTCATATTGTAGAACATATTGGAGACCGTCGTATGACCGCTGCTCATGAGAATTGAATATGGTGAGATCTCACTGTAGATGTGGGATTTACCGGTTCCGCGCGGTCCCAGTTCCACCAGGTTGTAGTTCTTCTGTATGAACGGTACGAATCGGAGTAAATAGTGTAACTTCTCCTTCTCCGTCAGTTCGTCCGGCTCATATCCCGCGCTGCGAAGGATTAGCGTAATCCATTCATCCTTCGTGAAATTCGCGCGAGCCTCCCGGAATTCCTGGAGATCCAGATTCGGCATCTGGATTGGCTTGAGGGAGGAGATACTGAATGGCGAATCATATTTCGATTTCTTCTTCTTGAGTTTCTTCTTCCGCTTCTGGTTGCCGAAGATATCTTCCTCGAATTCCGGTTCTTCCTCTTCTCCGTCTAATCCAAGATACTCAATCTTGATGATGCACCAGATACCGCCAATCAGCAATTTCTCATTGTGAATGACCAGATCGGATGAGACCTCGAAGGGTTCAATTCTCAGATTCGTGAACCTTGCCACGTATTTATCCTCGTGTTCATCGAGGCTGACCGTAATCTTGTCAATGACCGTATGCTGTCCATTCTCCTTGATTTTCGACTTCACATATTCGCTCTGATCCGGCCGCACGTAGTTCTCACTCAGAATTCTCTTAATCTTGTTTATACCGACTTCGATGGCATCCTCATCATCCGTGGCACAATACATTCCCAGCAAATATTCCAGCACATAGGTGGGAACGTTCGCGCCCTTCTTCATGATGCTGGTCAGATCTTTCCGTACAACCTTGCCCGGGAAATTATCTAAGATCTTCAGGTCATAATCCGTCATTCTAGTCAAGCCTCCTATTCTCAGAAATCGAAATCATTCACAAATACAATATCAATCGTGAATTCGATTCTGTCTGTCACTTTATTGGTCTCCTTCTCCACGATGGTCAGGTAATACGTATCCGTCTTCCGGAACTCCATGCCCTTGAGCGTGAATCTCGTCCGGAAGACGCGGTCCTCGCCGTTACTGCTGGTCTTATCCGCAATCACGGTCTTCTTATCGCTGACAGCCGTGCCCGCCACATCGATCATATAGATTTCGTACGTCGTCGCAGCCACCTTGCCGCTCACCGGTTCCTTCTGGTAGAAATCCAACGAGAAAATGCTGTTGGTAACCTTGCGGCTCTGGCTAATCAGCTGGAGCTCCGGCGTCGTCACATCCACGAAATTCTTCGAGTTCGCGCGGACGTTCTTGAACAGAATCACCGGGACGGCACGCTCCTGCAGGGATATGCCGCCATGT
>CAVGMK010000163.1:0-5408 GCA_963630135.1 Oscillospiraceae bacterium | reverse complement strand
GCGTGGGGGCGGCGCTGACGGCGTGGGTCAAGCGATTCGGTCATCCGGAAGAGAGCCCGTGGCGTGGCGCGAGAACAACGGTGATAGCAAATGCATCGTATGCTCCAGTACGCGATGCTGTAGATTGCGATGCTGTAGATAATGCAGGAATTCCAAAGAGTACGAATGTACCGGCAAGTGAGAGGACGGAAACTTTCTCGGGAGCAGCGTGCGCATCCATGGGTGAGACAACTTCCCTGCAATCCCGAATGACTTTCCCGGTGAACCTCCTTGGCGTGACGCCGCTGGACTTCTCCACGAATGGGAATGTGGATGCGCTGCGGGCGCTGTTCGCTCCCGGCGAGACGCCGAATGAACTATCCGATAGCCATTCCGGTAGCAGTTCCCACATCTCCGGCGAATCGTCCAATGAACTATCCGACGGCCTTTCCGGTAGCAGTTCCCACATCTCCGGCGAATTACCGCAGGACACCGGAACCTCTGCAGAATCCAAGGCTGGCACTGCTGCCAACAGTGGGGATGCCGGCATGCCGGTTCCGACGCTGAACTGCTGCGCCGCCATGGGCGAGACTTTCGATTCCCTGACGCACATCTACCGCGCTGCGGTCAACGTGGTGGTCTCCTCGGCGGGCCGGCGCCTCGCGCGTTACATGCAGGAGACCGCGGGCATCCCTTACGTGGAGGGCGTGCCGATGGGTCCGGCGATGACCGAGGCCCTTCTTCAGAACGTGCAGGAGGCCTATCTGGACAAGCTCCAAGGCAAACCTTCTGTTCCTTCCCGAAATATCTGGGCCAAAAATCCCGTTCACGACCGCTGGGACATTCCGGGGGAGCAGATTCTGGTCATTGGCGAAGAGATTTTTGCGCAATCTCTGGCTGCCGCAATCAATGCGCTGGACGAGTCGCAGCGCTTCGGCCACCAGGCCTACGCCGTGTGGCCGGATGTAGATTACGGCTTCCCGGAACATGAAGTCGCTGAACTGATTCGGAAATCCAGCTACATTATCGCGGATCCGTTATATCGGGTTATTCCGCATGATGAGACGAAGAACCATTTCATTGATTTCCCTCATGAAGCGTATTCGGGGCGAATCTATCGGAAGCAGATGCCGATGTTCGCCGGGCCGGAGTTTCGGGTGGAGGAATTGTTGCAAGGATAAACCTTGAAATCATTTGCTTTCATGTGCATTCATGCAGGATGCAGAATCCGCCAGAATAATACCTATTTGTAGCCGCTCCAATCTCGTGAATTGAGCGGCTATTTTAATGGAAGGGAAATCTGTATCAGCCAATGCATTTCACTATTTGTCGTGCGTCAAATAAAACTGCATAATTTAATTGTGTTATTTGACGTGCGTCAAATAACGATGTATAATATAGATACGCTATTTGGCGCGCGTCAAATAATCCAGTTGGAAGGAGGCTGCTCATGAGCGAGATTATACTAGACAAACAGGATTTAACGCATCTTAACTGGTCCCATGTTAGAAGTAGCAGTGGCACTGCCGGAACATTCCTCAAATCAGAATCTTCCTTGGGTGGTACGAAGATTTATTATAAATTGTCGAATTTCAATCCGGTGAGTGGCATCGTCGGCCATGAATGCATCAACGAGATTATAGTGGATCGGCTTCTGACCGTATTAGGCGTGGATCATTTAGACTACCAATTAATTCATGCGGACATTGAAATTGACGGGAACGTATACGAGACATACGTTTGTGCCTCCCAGGATTTCAAGAAACGCGGTGAGAACAAGGTTGCCCTAGACGATTACTACCGAATTAATAAGTTGCCATCAGAAACGCCATATGATTTCTGTACACGAATGGGCTGGCAAAGGTATATCGACCAAATGATTGCTGTTGACTATCTGATCTGCAACAGAGATCGACACGGTGCCAATATAGAAGTGTTACGAAATGCCCGAGCGAAGACCTATCGAATCGCTCCTCTTTTCGACCATGGACTCTCATTAATGTACTCCTGTACAACGAAGGAAGATATCGACAAGTTCGATGTGCTGGAAGACAGGCGGTGCAATAATTTCATTGGCGGTTTCTCCTGCTATGATAATCTGTCCCTGATAAAGGACTCTAAGAGCATCTTCACAAATACGCTGCTAGAATCGGATAAAGCAGTCATTTTCGAAAATCTGGATCACATCATATCCGATGAATTTATCGATAAGTCCTGGTCCATGATCTATGAGAGGTATCAAATTTATGAAAATATTTAAGATAATTGATGAAGATCAAAATTTCGAAATCGGACATATTCTGTACTACGAGAAATGCCAGGATTTCATCATTCATTTGCACGAGGGCTTAGATGAGTGGTCTGCACCGCTACTTTTCACAAAGTATGTGAAGGAAGGCGTCTATACCATACCCCGAGACGCAAGCATCCTCTGGATTCGGGAACGGATTATTCCAAGTGACAGGCAGAACATTGGTGATATTCTGAGTAATGCCAGACTGAAATCTTATAGCGAAGTCAAGCTACTGGAATTATCTCACGGCAAATGTTCTCAGGACAACATCCGTGTAGAACTCACAGGCACCCTTCCGGATTACATTAAGGAGAGAGAAGGACATAATCTCGAAGAATGTTTTCCTCTGGATAATCGAAACATCCTGTGCTTCTTCAATGATTCAACGGTTAGAAAGATTGATCTTTCCCAGATTGACACTGCTATTAACATAGAAAAAGCGCTGAAAAACAGCGCTTTGTTCCAGTCGGCCCAAGTTGGGCCGGGCGGGTATTCCATGACATTTGATAACGCTATTGATATACCCGCATCGATTCTCTATACGTCCGGTCTGGAAATACCTCTCACACTTCACGATTTCAAATTGTTTGTCGCGCACAATGTGCTGGACACCACACAGGCTTCCGAGCTTCTGGAGTGTAGCCGCCAGAATATATCATATCTGGCGAATCAAAGTCGCCTGACACCAGTCAAAGAAGATGTTCGCGGCACATTATATCTCAGGGGTGAAGTTGTTAAGAATAGCTGGTAGTTGCTACTTCGCCGTCGCCTGATTCACCAGGTACTCGCACACCATCTCCTGGAAGAAGTATTCTTCGTAACCGTTGTTCTCGGCATAGTCCTCGTAGGAATATCCCGTGTTCGTCTTGAAATCGCTGTCCGACAGGCCGATTTGCTTCTTGAACTCCGCAAGGCGGCTCTTGTATTCGCTGCTCCCCATGCTCAGACCGGCTTCCTTCGCAATGGCATGGGCCACCAGCTTGAGCTTAACAGTGCTCTTTGCGGAGGACTTCACAGCCTGCTCGTAGCTATCGTCATCCATGCCCATCGCTGCAATCAGGCTGTCGATGTCCATACTGTACTGCGACGCCATGGTCTCATATTGCGACTTGACCTCGGACTTCGCAGCCTTGTACTGCTTGCTCGGATACTTCTTCACCTTGGAATCCCCGCTCACCTCACTCAGAAGGTCCTCACCGACTTCCATCTTCTTCTGGGTCTCCAGAATCTCACGGATGTACGCCTTGTATTCCTTCTCGGTCGAGCATTCGTTATCGGTATTGCTCTTGATGAATTTCTTCGTCAGCTTCTTCTCGTCCGCATTCTCGAGGCGGGAGTCAATCTCCTCCTCTACTTCCTTATCGGTCACCTTGAGTTCGGATTTCTTGTAGGTCAGCTCGTCGTAATCGCCCAGGGTCACATACTTGCTGTAGCTGATGAACTTATAGCTATCCCCGCGGAAAAATCCGGTATTCAGGAAGTACGCCAGCCCCACGCACACGGCCGCCGCCAGAATCACACCGCTAACAATCGTGAACACCTTGTGGCGGTTGTAGAACTTGCGCGAACTGCTCTGGTACCGCTCCGTCTTGCGCTGCGCCTTCTCCGCCTGGTATTGCGCCCGCTTCTTCGCCTTCTTCCGCGCCTTGCGCTCTGCCGGCGTCAGCTTCTTCAGCTCATCCTCTTCCTTCTTCGAAGGCTTCCTGTTCCGGCCCTTCTTGCCCGTTGCTTTCTTGTGCGACACCTTTGCATCTGACACTTTCGGTGCTTTCTTCTCCGAAGTCTTGGCATCCGGGGAATTCGCCGCCTCCTCGGTATCCAGAACCTCTGCAGCCTTCTCTTCTGCCTCCACCGCTATATTCTCGCTATTTGTATCCTCAGTCGTTACCTTGATTTCTTCCTTCTCCATATCTTCTCCTCATCCAGTGTACTTTGTCCGACGCAAGCTGTTACTCCGCTCGCTCCATTTGCCTTGGGGCGCGCACCCGCTCTCCGGCTACGCGTTCCATGCCGCGCCAGCCAACTGCTCAACCTGCATTCGCGCTGATTCCCCTGCCATTCTATTTG
The DNA here is from genome assembly GCA_963630135.1 of Oscillospiraceae bacterium. Lineage (GTDB taxonomy): Bacteria > Bacillota > Clostridia > Peptostreptococcales > Anaerovoracaceae > Mogibacterium_A. The sequence continues at coordinate 1,069 of CAVGMK010000163.1, read as the reverse complement.
CAGAAGTCCACGCCCTTAATTCGGCGGTACTCTTTAGATTATACCCATCCACGCGCCCTCTGTCGATACGAAAAAAGAATCTGACTCACCCGCGGCTCCCGCACATTTTCGTTGCATTCGAATGGAATCCCTCCGCTTTCCATTCCTTCCGTATCAAGTCACACCAGGCAATGAATGGAGCTCTCCGACATCCGCGGCTCCCGCCTTCCGGTCAAAAAAATAGAATCGGACGTCTCAGACTTCCGATTCCATTTACTTTTAGCCTCAATATACGCTGCCTAGCCGTCTATTTCTCGGCATCTACCTCTATTCCGAGGTCGCTCGGGTCCACCCGAAGCTCGCCCAGCTGGCGGTCTGTCTCGTAGAGCATCGGGCTCTCCGCACCGATCTGTTTGATGGTGCCGCGAATGCGCTTCATTTCCTCGGCCAGCTCGTGGAAAGCCGCCTCCGGCACATTGCGGTTCAGGAACAGCTGCTCAATCTGGCGGTTGAACTGTGCCAGTTCCTCGGTCAGCTCCACGAAGTGCGAGAAGTTCGCGGAACTGCGTGCTCTCCGGAACTTCTGAAGATCGCGGGCGATGTAGTCCACCACGTCGCTCTCGCCGTAGAATTTGCCGAGCATGATTGGATATGGCGACACGCGGTGCAGGTACATACCCTTGTTGCGGCGCAGGTTGAGCATGTACTTAATCTGGAAATCATCATCCAGCTCGAACGTGTAGACGTTGATGTACGCCGGATCCGTCTTGATGTGCACCGGTCCCAGCTGCTTCATCATCAGATTAATCATATCGCTGGAAACGCGGTCTGCGGTGTATTGACTCGCGGATTTATTATTTGTCTTCATAATGCTACCTCCCAATTTCGTTATACCTGATTTCATTATAGCGGATTGCGTTATACCTGATTTCTTCTGGGTGAATTTCCCTTCGGTCGGTTCTTCCGAGTTGGTTCTTCCGGGTTACCTATTCCAGGTTGTTCCATCCGGGTTGCCTATTCCGGGTTGTTTCTTCCGGGTTGTCTCTGCGGTTGGCATTTCTCCGGATACCGCCACGTCACAATTCTGTTT
>CAVGMK010000162.1:0-5462 GCA_963630135.1 Oscillospiraceae bacterium | reverse complement strand
CCAGGTTCCCACTGGGAAAACCATGATGTTTTCCACCCGCTATTAAGGCGTTCCAGTCCCAGCCGAAATCCGCCAACTCCGGCAAACAGTTCTACCATATTCTTTTCCATTAAGTCCTCCTTCGACTGTCTTTGCAGTCCTCTCACTTATATTTTATTCGGCCATAATTGTTAGCACCGACGGATGTCGGATCGGTGGCCTGAATAACAGATTAATATTCCTTTCGCAGATTGCTTTCAATTTGCGAATCAATATAGGAACGGTTCAGCCAGTATGCTTGCTTTGTCATTCTGGTTCCATCCGGTAACAAGTCTGTATCCGTAACGGAGCCACTTCCGATGCATGTACCATCTGGAAACTGATAGTACGATTTTGCCGCATGCGGCCTGATATGGAAAATGCCATTATCACGAATCCCCGGGAGATTATTTTCTACCACCGTTTTTTCGCCCTGATGCGTAACCGTGAAATCAATTCCGTCACGCAGAAGATTCTTGAGTCTGTTCCAGACACCTCTTACTACTTCAATGTCATTATCCGGCATTCCCCAGAGTTGGCTTCCCTTAAAAACGCTTCCGTCCTCACCTTCCCAGAAGATGGCGAACAAGTATTTCCGGTCATGCAGCATACTATATAGAGCAGAACATTCCCATCCTGCGGGGTTCCCATCATCATCCTGAATTTCGTTATCCATTTTCTCATTATAGAGTTCCATGAAATTAATATCATCCAGTCGGAACTGTTGATTATTTCCCTTCTGCTTCCTATACTTCAACACTTTGACAAGGATACCCGCCTTGTCAAACTCTTCAACACGATTGTTCTTTACACCTAACATGCGATAGACAAGGGTTGCTTCATAACTCTTGTTTCCTTTGTTCATTTCAAGGTCAACACTTCTGGCAATTTCCTCTTCGCGCATATCCGCATATTTGGACATTCTCTTTTTCAGGAGTTGTGCAAATGTCTGATTTTTCAGTTCATCCGGTGAGGCAATCGATTCTTCGTATGTCGCTCTGCCTTGAGCAATGTAATTGTTCAGCACGTACGTCATGTAGGAGTTTTTTAGGCAAAAAGCACGTTTCTTTGCCTTGATTGCCCGATTGTAATATTGTGGAACTAGACTCTTTGCCGCAGTAGAACCTTTGGTGCATGCACCGAGATACATTGTATCCGATTCGGACAACTCATGAGCATTACCGGCTTTAATTTTTTCCACTATAATCTTGTAATCATTGAGGATGATATTCATATCCTCTTCTGGGAATTGAAATAGCTGGGCAAAATCGATTCGGTAGTCCATGTTGGATGAGAGTGTCCTGTCTCGCAGATAATAAATCAGCAACATGAGCTTGCACTTCTCCCACACATGAGACTTGTAGAAATCCGATTCTATTTCGCTTTCGTAACTAATCATTGTCAGGACAAGACGTTCACCGGCGCTGAGCTTGCCGTTCTTTTTGACTTCATACGGTGTCACCTTCAGCTCCACTCCGGCCTCTGGAAAATCCGCTTGTGAATCGCTATTCGCCTTATAGCCAAAGAATTGTTCTTCGATAAAATTTCCAAGGCCGCCCTTCCGCGCCTTGTCTTCATATAGCACATCCTCTCTGAGAACACTGGAGAGGTTCCATGCTTTCACCTCATTAAACGTGTGGCCTATCAGCCGCTTTGCGTATCTCTCTATGCTTTTCGGGTCGGTACTATCGTAATCTATTAAATAATCCATCGTTGTCTCCGGCTAATCATCTGATATTTCATGAGTAGAAATATTATAACACGCCACATGGTTCATATGTTGATTGCCCGTGCTGTTATTTCTGGTCGAAATCTTCATATTGTGGAATTAAAAACGGCCGCTGCTGTGCGACCGTTGTCAGAATTGGCGCGAAGATGTCTTCCGCAAATTGTAGCTTCTGCAGGTTCCGGATAAAGTCCAGCTGCATCGAATTTATTTTTAGTGGAGAAACAGGTTCCTCCGGGCGGGTCGGAAACCTGGGCGGGGTGCAGTTTGTTTTTGGCGGAGGAGACTACTCCACCCAGCACACTCTGTCCGCCTTGCGGTCCGCGGCTTCCGGGTAGTCGCCTGCGACGTAACCCACTGCGCAGTGGCCGATGCCCTCCCAGTCGCCTTCGATGCCGTGGGCCTTCAGGATTGCCTGCAGGACCGGGCGCTCGGACTCCTCTTTCGCGCGGTGAATCCAGATGGCGCCAAGGCCGAGGGAATGAGCGGCCAGGAGCATGTTCCCCAGGACCAGGCTTCCGTCGTAGACGTGGGTCGCGATGTTCTTGTCGGCGAGTACGAGCAGCACGGCCGGCGCGCCGTAGAACGGGTCGAAGCCCTCCGGGGCGCCGGCAATCTGGCGGTTCTCCTCCGAGAGCTGATCGCGAATCTCCTTGTTCGTCACGGCCAGAATCATAGTCGCCTGGCGGCCCATAGCGTTCGGCGCGTAGAGGCCGGCTTCCACAATCTGCTCGAGATCGGCTCTCGCCGGCATGTCCGGCTTGAAGCTGCGGATGCTGCGGCGTTCTTCCATTGCTCTGATTATTTCGTTCATTGTAGTTCCTCCTTCTTGATATTGGTATGTATTATTTGTATCTCTCATTCTGGTGATATGTTTGTCTAATGTTGGCCAGTTTCGTTGGGTGAACGAATGCGGCAGCGGATTCGGCATGTCGAATGAACATTTCTATCCAGAACACGTTATAACATTCTGATTCACACTACAAGATTCAATCGCCGAACGTTTCCCGGAACACGCGGCCTATCTCCTCTAGTGCGAAGGCGCCTTTGTCGAACTTCTCCCAGAGCATCAGGAAGCCGTGCGTCATGCCGGGCACGCGCCAGATGGTAACATCGTTGCCTGCGGCCTGCAGGCGTCGGGCATATTCTTCTCCGTCGTCTCGGAGCGGGTCATATTCGGCAGTAATGGTGAACGTCTTCGGCATGTCAGCGAGATTTGCCTCGCGGCCCGGATACACGTAAGCATCGGCTACGCCTGGGTTCTGGCCCTGCACAATAGCGAGGTGCTCCATCAGAGCGCGCGTCAGCACCGGATTATTGTCGATGAGCTCGTGGTAGGATTCCGATTCCTCCTCGGTGAGTCCGCAGCCGGTGCCGTATGCCAATATCTGAAGGCCAATTTTCGGACCCCGGCGGTCTCTTGCCAGCATGGCGACGGCGGCCGAAATCATGGCGCCGGAAGAGTCCCCGGCTACCGCGATTCTCGCCGGATCACCACCGAACTGACCGGCGTTGTCCCGAATCCATTCCAGCGCCAGGTAGGCGTCTGCAAAGATATCGCCCAGCCGGACCTCCGGATACCGGCGGAAGCCCACGTTAACAACAATCGCGCAGCACTCGTTACAAAGCTTCCGGCAGATGGAATCGTGACTCGCGATGTTGTGGAGCATGAAGGCGCCACCATGATAATAGATTAGAATCGGATATGATGGATCGTCTCCCGGCGTATAGATACGAATCGGCATCGCACCCCAGAAGCAAGGAATCGTTCGGTCCTGAACATCATGAACCGGTGGGTACTGTGCATGGTCGTTGAACTGCGCATCGGCCTGCGCTCGCATCGCCGCTACAGCGTCCTCCTGCGAATCGTAATGCTTCGCAACCGCTGCCTGTTTCTTCTCGTAATGCGCTCTCACCTGTGGGTCAATCGGCATGGGGATCCTCCTTATGTGGTATGTGTTTCTTATTCTTATCACGAGTGTCAGAATATTGTAATCTCGTTGTGAAACTTATTCCCGCTGTGATTGTTAGAATATCGCTGTGTTCCTTATTCTTGCCATAACTGAATCGCGCGAGCAGATAGCACTCGAGATTTTTCTCTATGTCTCCCTTATGATACATCACTCGGGCAGGGAATTTCAAATTGCGGGGAATTGCCGGATTACAAGAATCAGTATGCTTAACATCAGGGGGAATCTTGGAATTCATAATATTCAAGCTATCATAGAAATGTCATAGAGATGTTATCGAGACGCGTGAGGGCGAGATGCGGTATTGCGGGTTTGCGGCAAAATTTCTTTGCTTGAATTCCGCACTGCGGTGTGCTAGAATTCTCGTTGGAATTCAAGATGATTGATAACAAGGGGAGCTTAACCGCTGAGAGGAGAATAATTCTCGACCCGTAACCTGATTTGGATAATGCCAACGGAGGGATGTATTTCAAGACGATTGCCTTTTTGTTTTCAATCAGAAAGCAAGGAGGTTTTTTTAATGCTTACTAATTTCGTTACTGCAGACGGCGGACTCACTACCGCCGGATACGCCATCAGCATCGTGCTCGCCATCGTCGGCCTGCTGATTGCCATGTATTTCGCCGGCAAGCACTCCGGTAAGAAACATCTCACCACACAGCAACTGGTGTTCTCCGCCATCGCCATTGCACTGGCATTCGTAACGTCGTACATCAAGCTCTTCGCGATGCCTTGGGGCGGCAGCGTAACGCTGTGCAGCATGCTCTTCATCGTACTCGTGGCCAACTGGTACGGCGTGCAGACCGGTATGCTGGTCGGCTTCGCCTACGGCATCATGCAGTTCCTGCAGGAGCCGTACGTGCTGTCCATCTTCCAGGTATGCTGTGACTACGTCTTCGCGTTCGCGGCGCTGGGTGTTGCCGGCTTCTTCGCCAGCCAGAAGAAAGGGCTGATCAAAGGATATATCGCAGCTGTTCTGGCACGTGGCTTCTTCCACTCTCTGGGCGGCTATCTGTACTGGATGAGCTACATGCCGGAGAACTTCCCGAAGTCGCTGTCCGCCATCTACCCGATTGTGTATAACTACAGCTACCTGATTGGTGAGGCGATTATCACGCTGATTATCATCTCGGTACCGGCTGTGGCCAAGGCGCTGGACAAGGTCAAGGTCATGGCGACCAGCCAGACGGGCCGGGAGGCGTAGACTTATCGAAATTTATTTTTGGCGGAAATACATGTGAAGGAAAATCGTTCAGCGAGGGCTGGGCGATTTTTTCATTTGCAAGTGGAAAACACCTCTGTATATATCAATTATCGTCATAATTCCAACGTTTTCCACAGGCAGAGAGGCACTTTACCGTCTGAGGCTACTCTGAAGGCCTTGATTTTGCTGTGTTTCGTTCTGACACAAATGCGAAAGTTTACGAATAGGCCATTTTAGTACTTTAATCGGGGGTTTTCGTCCTTTTCGCTTCAAGTCCCTTTCAATTCCTTTTCGCCCGGGTATAATGAGCGTACGAATTCGAAATCAACACAAATATATGCCGGCATAATTCCCATATCTCTAATTATTTAATCAGGAGGCGAACTATGCCTATTAGAATCAAAACTTACCAAGAACTCACTTTCACCGACGATTTCATGTTCTGCAATATCCTTCAGAGCAACCCGGATATCTGCAAGGATCTGGTTGAGCTGCTGCTGGACCGGAAGGTCTCATCCATTAAGATGCCGGAGATGCAGAAATC
>CAVGMK010000161.1:0-5469 GCA_963630135.1 Oscillospiraceae bacterium | reverse complement strand
TATAGAAGGGGAAGCCAAAAAAGCCAATCATTATTCTCAGCGGTAGACATATTCCGTTCTGTGCGAAATACATGCCATACTTTTTCCTGAACATCAGCTTCCGTATGGCGACAATGTCTTCCTTTGTATATGTGGCCTCAAATTGATCCTTTAACTCATCATTCATGTGTGCATCCTCCGGTATCCGAAGCCAAAGCGGCTTCAAAGTAAGCGTATTATGTAATCATCGTCACCTCGGCTCTGCAAGCCCCAACGTCCTGCATAACCTTGAATAGTTTTCTGTCAACCTGTCTACGGTAACGACCTTTTTCCCTGACAGGTCATATAGTATGATTTCCTGCTTCTTTCCAATCTCGACCCGAGAAATTTCATCCACTGATAAGTGAATCGGGTTTCGGTGGAATATTTTCATAATTGCAAGATCTTTGCCGTTTACATAGATTTTCCATCTGGAAGCACCTATGATCGTCAGCAGGCATATCGCTGAAAAAGTAAGCCCGAGATACAGATGTCCCATTGTTACAGTTGGATTCTGCTTAAGATAGAGAAACCCGGAGAAGCAGAATAGGAACATCCCAAACCCGAAACCGATCAGACATACGTGGGTTAAGGCGGTAGGCATACAAACAATGTAATTGATGTCATTCTGCGTCATGTCACTGCTTATGTTGTCTCTTTCTTTGAGATATGAGATTATCGACTCGATCGCGACCATGGCTATCATCATAACGAAAAACTTAATCATATTCGGGCTCCCTTTAAGCAAAAACCGCTATCCCTGCACAGATCAGAACCGGAACGGCTCCGATAATTCCAAAAATAACGGATAGTATTTTATAAATTTCCAGGTCATAATTCAGGACACAGTTTTGAAATTTAAGTTGAAAAAGCATTTGCCTTTTCGGTGCGATTATACAACGCGGATACCCACGTTCCACCCACGCTATCAGTGATTCGGACGGATGTGGATCAGAAAAATCTGCTTTTGGCTTGTTCTTAATTAGATACAATCTGATAAAAAATTCCCGGCGAGGCAGCCATGCCGCCTCACCGGGAATCTGGGAATCATGATATTAATTTTGGGCCGAGTTCGCTTCATGAAACGGCGGCGAATTCGAAAGCAGCAACGACAGATGGGCAACTCGTACAGATGGAAATTCGCTCCGCTACATCAGGTCGAAGATTGAGATTTGAGCCGTATCCGGCACGCCCTCGAACATGCCGACGGCCTTCAGATCGTCAATGTTCGTCTGGGAGAGCTTCGTCTGCTGCCGGACCTCATCGAGAGAGGTGAAAGCCGTGCCATCGTAGGCTTCCGCCAGCGACTCCGCCGCTGCTTTGCCGAGGCCGCTCACCGCCATGAACGGCACAATCACCTTGCCGTCTGCCACCGTGAAATCACACGGCGCCGACACGCCAAGCTCCGGCATGTGGAACTCAATGCCACGGGAGAACATCTCGTACATCACCTCGTACACCGTCAGGTGGTCCTTCTGCTTGGCAGTCGCCTGATTGCCCAGCTGATTCAGCTGTTCCATCGCACGCTCCACCGTCTGGATTCCGTCGCGGGCGGCCAGGATGTCGAAATCGTCAATCTTCGAGGTGAGCCAGGCCGCATAGAATTCCGGCGGATAATAGACCTTGAACCACGCCATTCGAATGGACATCAGGACGTACGCCACCGCATGCGCACGCGGGAACATGTACTTCAGCGTCTCGCAGGACCAGATGTACCAATCCGGCACATTGTGCTCCTTCATAGTCGCCAGTTCCTCATCGGTCAGCTTCTTGTTCTTCCGGACGTGCTCCATGATCCAGAAAGCCTGCTCGTTCGGCACGCCCTTGAGAATCAGGTAGTTCATGATATCGTCTCTGCAGGAAATCAGCTCATCGATGGAGGCCGTTCCCTTGCGTAGCAGCTCCTGCCCGTTGTTGGTCCATACGTCGGTGCCGTGGGAGAAGCCGGAGATCTTCACCAGCGCCGAGATGGTCGTCGGCTGAATGTCGTCCAGCATCTGGCGGGTGAAATTCGTGCCGAATTCCGGAATTGCGTAGGTACCGTGGACGAATTTGTAATCCGGATTCTGGATATTCAGCGCCTCTGTCGAGGTAAACAGGCTGAGAACCTTCGAATCCGCCACATCAATCGTCATCGGATCCACGCCGGTCATGTTCTGCAGGTGACGAATCATCTGCGGCACATCGTGGCCCAGAATATCCAGTTTCAGGAGGTTCTTATCGATCTTGTGGTAATCGAAATGGGTGGTGATGATATCCACCGGCTTATTCGCCGGTCGCTGGACCGGGCAGAATTCGTAGATCTCGTGGTCATCCGGCACGACGATGATGCCGCCCGGATGCTGCCCCGTTGTCCGCTTGACACCGGTGCAGCCCTTCGTCAGGAAATCGATATCGTATTTACTCAGGTTCTTCGACGACTCCTCCGCGTAATGCTTCACGTAGCCATACGCCGTCTTATCCGCAATGGTCGCCACCGTCCCGGCCTTGAAGATGTTCTTCTCGCCGAAAATCACGCCGACATATTTGTGCGCCGTCGCTTGGTATTCCCCGGCGAAATTCAGGTCGATATCCGGCTCCTTATTGCCGCTGAATCCGAGGAATGTCGCGAACGGAATGCGGAAGCCGTTCTTATTATATTTCGTGCCGCACTTCGGGCAGATTTTGTCCGGCATGTCGAAGCCGCAGTCGTATTTGGCCTCGTCCTCCGGAGCCAGCCATTCCAGATTCTTGCACGACGGACAGATGTAGTGCGGTTCCAGCGGATTGACCTCCGTAATCCCCGCCATCGTAGCGGCAAAAGAAGATCCCACCGATCCCCGGCTTCCGACCAGATAGCCGTCATCGTTGGACTTCTTTACCAGCCGCATCGCGGCCACGTACATCACCGCGTACCCGTTGCTGATAATGGCGTTCAGCTCCGTATCGAGGCGGGTCATGATGACTTCCGGCACCGGATCACCGTACATTTCCTTCGCATTCCGGTAGCACGTCTCCCGCAGGAATTCTTCTGCTCCCTCAATCTTCGGCGGACATTTGTCCGGCGGCACCGGCTCGAACACCTCACACATGTCCGCAATCCGGTTGGTATTGGTAATGACCACTTCTTCCGCACGGTCCCCCAAGTAGGAGAACTCCGCCAGCATCTCATCCGTCGTCCGCAGGTGCAGGCTGTCCGAATCCGTCTCCGAGAAGCCCATGCTGGACATGATGATATTCCGGTAGATGGCCGATTCCTTCGTCGGGTAGTGAGAGTCGGTCGTGGCGACCGTCATTTTACCCAGTTCATCCGCGAGCGACAGAATCAGCAGATTGTTGTCGATTAAGTCCTGCCTCGATGACACCAGCCCCTTGTCAATCATGAACTGGTTGTTACCCAGCGGCTGAATCTCCAGATAATCGTAGAAGGACGCAATCTGCAGGAGTTCCTCCCGCGGCGCATGGCGGTTAATTGCCTGATACAGCTCGCCCGCCTCGCAGGCGCTGCCCACGATGATGCCCTCACGATGCTTCTCTAAGACCGACCGCGGCAGGCGCGGCTTCTTGTAGAAATAATCCACATGAGAATACGAGACCATCTTATACAGATTCCGGAGTCCCTTGAGATTCTTGGCCAGAAGTATGATATGGTACGTCCGGTTCTTCCGGATATCGATGGTGCCATCCGGCAGAATGGCGTCCTCGTCCGGATAGAGGTATCCCTCCATGCCGTAGATAATCTTGATTTCCTTGCCCTTGCTGCGATGCTTGGCGGCGCGGTTTGCCGCATCCGGGAAAGCCTGCACGACACCGTGATCCGTGATTGCCACCGCCGGCTGACCCCACGCCACCGCCTGATCCACCAGGTCGGTGATCTCGTTGAACCCGTCGTTATCACTCATCTTGGTATGGACATGAAGCTCTACACGCTTCGGGCCTTCATGCTCGTCGAGCCGAACCGGTTTCGTCGCCTGATTGATGGAACGGGCCATCATCCCCACTTCGTTATCGAAAGTATCGAATTCGACGTTACCGGAGACCTTAATCCAATCTCCCACCGACACATTCTCGTTGAACCGGTCGAATTCCTCTGTCTTCATGAACGCCTTGCAGCAGGCGGCTCGGCGCTGATCCGTTATCTCCATGGTCACCAGGAGCTTGCCGCTCTTGATGGCACGAGAATCCAGGGCGAAGAGTTCGCCCTGAACGACGAACTGACCGCGTTCTCCGACGTGTTCATACATCTCTTCAATCGAAATCGGGTCCGCCGCAATGCGGCCGCCATATAACACGCCGCCGGACATGGGGAGTTTCGTCTCCTTGCCCTTGGCGTTCTTCGACCCGTTCTTCAATCCACCCTTCGAGCCGCTTCCGGACGCGGTGAAGGGCGTCGCTTCAAAGACGTATTTGAACCGCACGGCATCCACCGCACCAATCTTTGCAACAATTCGTTCCTTCATCTTCGCTTCGGCAAATTTCGGCATGACAAAATTAAGTTTGACACTTACAAGAAGTGTCAAACTTTGTTTTTCCAGCACGACGTTACGAATTTCGATATTAATCTGATCGGCCTTCATGCCAGAGGCATTCTCCAGTTCCTCCGTCGTCAGAATATCTTCCGGTATCTTGATCATGAATTATTGTTCTTCCTTCTCTATCCGTTCTATCAGGCGGTCCAGCAATTGATCCTCCGGAACCTTCTCCATCACCTCTCCGTGAGCGAAAATCAATCCCTCGCCGCGGCCGCCGGCAATGCCATAATCCGCCTCCCGGGATTCGCCCGGACCATTCACCACGCAGCCCATAACCGCCACCTTAAGTGGCTTCATGTGCTTCTCCTGGCGTCTTGCCGCGATGACATTCAGTCTCGCTTCTGCCTCCTCCGCCAACGCGATCAGGTCCACTTCCGTCCGGCCACAGGTTGGGCAGGAGACAATTTCAATGCTCTTCTCCCGAAGGCCCACGGCCTCCAGAATCCGCCGGCCGAAGATTACTTCCTGCACCGGATCATCCGTCAGCGACACACGAAGGGTATCACCGATACCGGCAAGCAGGAGCCCGCCGATGCCGATGGCGGATTTGAGCTTGCCATTCGCCGGCGTGCCGGACTCGGTAATTCCGATGTGCATCGGCACATCCGTCTTCTGACTAGCCAATGTATAGGCCGCATAGGTCATCGGTACATTGGAGGACTTGATGGAAAGAACCAGATCCTCGAATCCGAGATTCTCCATATACGCCACCGTGCGAAGCGCGCTCTCTGCCAGCGCTTCTGCCGTCACACCGCCGTATTTCTCCAGCATCTTCTTGTCCAGCGAACCGGAATTGACGCCTACACGAATCGGCACGTGGCGCTGCTTCGCTGCTTCAACAACCTTCTGCACATATTCGTCTTTGCCGATATTTCCCGGGTTGATGCGAATCTTGTCCGCCCCGGCCTCGATGGCACCGATGGCCAGGCGGTAATCGAAA
>CAVGMK010000160.1:0-5552 GCA_963630135.1 Oscillospiraceae bacterium | reverse complement strand
AAACAAGGCGGAGTACGTGGCATTCCTGGAGAAGCTGTCGGCTTTGCCGGTTCCGGCGTTCTTGAAGGCCAAAAGTAAGAATAATTCAAGCGTGGAAACTTCCGATGATGCAGGCGAGGCGGCAGGCGAAGCATCCGCGGATGCGGAGGAATACGAGGATTTCGATGCACTGATTCATGCAGCGAAGGAGCAGATTTCCAAAGGTGCGGATATATTCGAGAAATTCCGGAAGCGTATTTCGGATATGAACGAGGATGCGTTCCGGGATAAGAAGATGCTGAAGCGGCAGATGCTGTTCTACGGCGTGATGAATATATACAAGGATGGATTGAACCGTTTCTTGGAGCTGTGAGGTGACGGCGTATGCAGACGAAATCAGAAATGCAACAGGGATGGGACTTTGCCGCCAGCATGATGGGCGCGAGCACTGCTTCACAGACGGGGCATGAATATGTGGGTGCCGTAGAGGCGGCGATTAAAGAGCTGGAAGATAATATCAATTATCATACGTATCGGAATCTGGGTTACAAACAGCTTCAAGGCTATATGCTGGAGGAATGGGGTGCCGGTACCTTCAATGTGGACGCGGTGGCGGCGGGCTCTGATGTGAGAGCAAGTGTTCTTCATGAGAATACGCTTGATTCTGTTGATATCCAGCTGAGTACCGGAGATGCGTATAGTGCGAAATCCTATGCTACGCCCGATAAGACAGTGAAAGAACAGGCGAGACTTAACACGGAACTACAGCGAGCGAGCTATGAGGGACAAGGACGGCTGGTACCGTCTGATCAATTAGATAAGGCGAAGGAAATAGCAAAGTCTGAAGCGAATCAAAACGCGCAAACACGAACCTCCGAAGCGTATGACGAGACAGCGAAGAAACTGACAGATAAGGTCACGCACAAAGTACCAGATAGAGAGAGCATCAATTCGCGGTCTGCTACTCGGGATGACCTGGAGAACATGGCGAAGGACAGCCATGAGCAGGATTTTCACGCGGACAAATACGGCGTGGCGGCCGACAATGCCATCACTACGGAATATATGCTTCGTCAGGCATTGAAGGCGGGGTACACGGCTGCTGCCATTACTGCGGTCATGCAGCTGGCACCGGAAATCTTCAAAGCCATCGATTACCTGATTAAGAATGGCGAGATGGACCTGGAACAGCTGCAGAAGTCGGGAACGGTGGTAATCTCCGCGAGTGCGGAAGGTTTCCTGCGTGGTTCGGTTGCTTCTGCGCTGATGATTTCCTGCCAGAAGGGGGCGTTCGGCGAAATCGGAATGAATATTAGCCCGTCGGTGTTAGGTATTGCTGTAGTCCTAGTAATGCAGACGGTGAAGAACAGCATTCTGGTTGCTGCCGGAAGGATGACAAAGAAGCAGATGGGAGAAGCTTTCGTGGACACGGTGGTAACATCTGCGGGATTTGTAGCTGGTGTTGGAATCGGCAATGTGATAGGTCCGGCGATTGGAAAAGCGGTGGAATCGGTATTTGGCGTAACATTTGGCGCAATGGTGCCGGTGGTGGGATATCTTCTCGGATCTCTCATTGGTACGTCGTTCTGCGTGCTCTATAACGTCGGCAAGAAGAGACTAATTTCCTTCTGTGTTGACACGGGTTTCACCTGCTTCGGTCTGGTGGAGCAGGATTATGAGTTGCCGGAAGACGCGCTACACGAACTGGGTGTAGATACCATCCCGGTGCTTCGGACTTCTGCCGAAAGAACGGATATAGCTGGCGTAGCAGTACAGGTGACAGACGTTGCCCGAACAGAATATGAGACCATTGATATCCAGATATTGCGCCGTGGCGTTATCGGAGTGAATAAGGTGGGCTACGTGTTGTAGCCGCTGTCAGGATTCGATTTATGATATTTGATTGCTGCTATGTGTTACGTGTCTGATGTCAGAAATAGAATAGAAACGAATGAAGTGGGATGATACTCATGCGACTGACATTAATATCGGTCATATAATTCGAACCATAACGTTCTTAGACTTTCGAATTTTTCATGACTTTATTAGGCCGGAAAGTGATGGCGTTACAAAGTGTAATAAGAGGAGGACCCATGATACTATGTTTTTCCGGGACCGGCAACAGCCGGTATATCGCGCGGCGGATAGCGGAAGCGCTACAGGAAACGGTCGTAGATCTGAACGCCAAGATCAAGGCGCAGGACTTCTCCCCGGTGGAGACCGGACCGGATGTGGTGCTGGTTACGCCAACGTATGCGTGGCGCATTCCACGGATTGTGTCGGAATGGCTATCGAAGGTGGAACTTGTAGGTGCGGAGCGCATCTGGTTCGTGATGAACTGCGGCTCGGAGATTGGAAATGCCGCGAAGTATAACCGCGGGATAGCGGAGGCGAAGGGGCTTGCATATATGGGAACGGCACAGATTGACATGCCGGAGAACTATATCGCGTTGTTTAACGCCCCGCAGGCAGAGGAAGCACGGCGGATTGTGGCCGCGGCGGAACCGGATATCGAAGAAGTGATTGCTTGCGTGAGGGCGGGGCGTACTTTTGGCCGAACTAGAGGGAACCTCTATGACCGCTTCATGAGTGGGCCGGTCAATCTGATATTCTACCGGGTGATTGTGGGCGCGAGGGCCTTTCGCGCGGATGAGCGCTGCACGGGCTGCGGCGAGTGCGTGCGGCGGTGCCCGATGAATAATGTGCGACTCCGGGATGGGCGGCCGGTGTGGGGTGCGGCGTGCACCCACTGCATGGCCTGCATTTGCTACTGCCCGGCGGAGGCCGTGGAATACGGGAAGCGGAGCGTGGGGAAGCCGCGGTATCGCTTCGAGGCGCTGGGGAAATGATGTATAATGTAATGCGTGAGAATCTGAGTTAACGAATAATTAGGTGAACCCATAGAACGAAGGGAGTAGGTGACGAATATGAATACCGTATCGAAAATTAATCCGTTGCTTACGCTGGAGTATATGCGAACGGAGAGTGAGAATAAGTATTTCGACCGGAAATCCGGGCGCATTCGCGCGTCTGATCTGGCGCAGCACATCTCAGCCTTTGCGAATGCCGCAGGTGGAACGCTTGTGATTGGAATCAGTGACAAGGATAAAGCCGTGGAGGGTATCAATTCTTGTGGAGAGTCGAAGATTAACGAATTCATCAACTCGCCGAAGGATTGTTGCCGGCCGATGCCAAGATATCGGGAGGAGTTCATCGATGTTGTGAATAAGGATGGGGAACCGGATCGGCTGCTGCTGCTTCACATTGAGTCCAGCAAAGACCAGATTATCCGGACAACCAATGATCGAACATATCTGCGTATTGGAGACAAATCCAAAGAAATGCTAGGCGAGAACCTTCGCAACTTGGAGTATGCGAAGGGCTCCCGTCACTATGAAGACGAGATTAATTACTATGCGACGGTGGATAATCTGGACGAGGAACTTCTGACGGCCTACAAGGAACGAATCGGAGCAGAGGACTTGAGCGTGGAGCAGGTTCTGGCGGCTAGGGGATTCCTGCAGAAACAGGATGGCAAGAATTACCTGACCAATGCGGCAGTGTTGCTGTTTGCCAAGAATGTGATGCAATTCTACCCGAACTGCCGAGTGCGGTTCCTGCGGATTGATGGCAGGGAATTGCAAGTAGGCAGCAATCTGAATGTGGTGAAGGACAAGAATCTGGATTTGCCAATTCTTCGGATTATTGATCGCTCGAAGAATTATATCACGGATCAACTTCGTGTCTTTACGACACAGGATCGCAAGACCGGGAAGTTCATTGAAACGCCGGAATACCCGGAATTCCCCTGGTTAGAGGGCGTTGTCAACGCGGTGGCACATCGGGATTATGCCATGACTGGTGCTTACATCAAGGTCAGCATGTATGATGACCGCCTGGAAATTGAGAGCCCGGGATGCCTTCCGGATCTGGTGACAGTGGACAATATCCGGAATACGCGGTTCTCAAGAAATCCGAAGATTTCAAGAGTGTTGACGGAATTCGGTTATGTTCGGGAATTGAACGAGGGTGTTAAGAAAATCTATGCAGATATGGAAGCGGCAGGGCTTCCGGAGCCGGAATACAGGGATTCAGCAAATTCGGTTCGTCTGGTGCTGAGGAACGGTATCGATAATTGGTCGGCGCGAAACAAGCAAACGGCGGGTGAGGATGCACATGTGTCTGTGGAGGATACTCGGAGCACATGTTACTATTTGGACGACATAGAGAATGAAATTTTACTTGTTCTTAGAGAGAATGGGTCGGCTAGCCGTTATGACTTGGAGCAGCATATACAGAAACCCAAAAGTACGGTTTCAAGGCGTATAAGACATCTTGTTGATTTGGGTATTCTGAAAGCAAATGGTGGTATTCATAATCCGAATCGTACTTATGAGTTAGAAGAGAATACCGAACTGACTCAAACTGATTCAAACTGATTCACCTACTGACTCACATTGACTCACCTGCTGACTCAGTCTTCGCCGGCAGATGTTGACATGCGCAGGTACAAGTTAGATAATAGTCAGCGGCCTTAGCAGGTAAAGATTCAATAATATTCGCCGGCTCACGCGGCCGGGAAATGGAGGTATAGGAATGAAAATTGTAGTATTGGGCGCGGGTGCCATGGGTAGCCTGTACGGTTCGTATCTGAGCGAGACCAACGAGGTCATCATGCTGGACACGAATCCCGACCGTGTGGATGCCATCAACGAGAACGGCATCACGGTAATCGAGGAGGACGGTACGAATCGCGAGTTCAAGAACGTGAAAGCGTGCCTGTCCGGCGAGTACACGGAGAAGGCGGATCTCGTCATCGTGTTCGTTAAGACGCTTCGCACGGAGGATGCGCTTCGCATGAATCGCAAGATCTTCAGCGAGAGCACTATCGTCATGACGCTTCAGAACGGCTCCGGCAACGACCGCAAGATGGAGAAGTACTTCGACAAGCGCAAAGTCATCGTCGGCACGAGCAAGCACAACTCCACCGTGGTGGGTCTGAACACCGTCCGCCACAGTGGCCACGGCGTGACGACCATCGGTAGCAATGTCGGCAACAAGAAGAATCCGGCGATGATTAAAGAGGTTCTGTCAAAAGCAGGATTCGACACCGAGGTTTCCGATGATATTCAGCGAATCATCTGGAGTAAGCTGTTCGTGAATCTGTCGATCAACACGTTCACGGCCATTACCCGGTCGCCGATTGGATATATGATTGAGAACAATTATGCGTGGGACTTCGCGGAGAAGCTGATCTGTGAAGCCGTTGATGTAGCTGCTGCGGATGGCACGGTCTTCTCGTACCGCGAGGTGCTGAACATGGTGCATTTCGTCTGCGAAGATGCGGGCAAAGGTTATTCTTCCATGTCCCAGGATGTTATGAACCGCCGTCTGACAGAGGTGGACAACATCAACGGTGCCATCGTGGAGCAGGCGAGACATTACAATGTGGCAGCGCCGTACAATTCACTGGTGGTGGATCTGGTTCACGCCATCGAGGGGGCGTATAAGTATCACGAAGAGCAGGAGAAGGCGCTGAAGGAGAAATAGCACCGATATGAATCGAAGTGCCC
>CAVGMK010000159.1:0-5687 GCA_963630135.1 Oscillospiraceae bacterium | reverse complement strand
ACGATGAGGATAAGTCCTGCATTGACGACGAGAAGATGGATTGGGAAGGCGACGGTACCGTGGCGGAATTCACGAACACCTACACGAAGGTTCAAGATCCGGTAATCGAGGAAGAAGTGGAAGACATCGAAGAAGAGGATGATTCCGACGTGGTCGAGACCGGTGACGAGAACAACCTGGCACTGTGGTTCGCCCTGCTGGCAATCAGCGGCGTCGCAGCCGGAACGCTGGTTCTCAGAAGAAGAGGCGGCCGGAGATAGATATCGCCGGAGCTAGATATAACTGGAGATAACCATAAATATTACACGACTTACAAGCGGTAGCGACCCTTCGGGTAGCTGCCGCTTCTGTGTTCTCCATTACGCTCGGTTGGTTCACTCCGGGCGTATCCGATTGACTGAATACGAGCAAGTTGAGGCAAATCCTGTTGTTCGGATATTTCAGGAACCAGAGCCTCCGAATCCAACAGAAAACAGGTACGATACACCGCCAAGGTGAATCGTACCTGTTTTGTGATAAAGGAAAAAATTCAGATGTTCTTGCTGATTAATTTATGGACGACCCTCCTGTGCGGTGGTTCGCTTTCTATTTCAGATGCAAATGCGCAGCATGCAGCAGTTTGCGTCATGTAGCAAGCAACGCATACATCCAGTTCGCACTACCGGCAAAGATATGCTGGCTCACCGGCGATTCTCGCCACCATTACAGCGAATCCGCAATCGCGATGTTCGCGCGGATGGTGTCGCAGCTCGTCTGGAACTTCGCCTGCTCCGCTTCGCTAAGCGGGAATTCGACGATGCGTTCCACGCCGTTCTTGCCGATGATGCAAGGCACGCCGGCGTATACATCATGCTGGCCGTACTCGCCGTTGAGCTCCGTGCTGGCCGGCATCAGGACGCGCTCGTCGTGCAGGATGGCTCTGACCATGCGAGCGGCTGTGGTGCCGATGGAATATTCGGTGGCATGCTTCCAGCTGAAGGTGACCCAGCCACCGTGGCGTCCCAGCTGCTCGACCTCGTCACGGTCGAAACGCCATGCCTCGTCCTGCTCCGCCATCTTGTCGATTGGCAGGCCATTCACCGTCGCGCAGGACCAGCCGGCGAACATGGAGTTGCCGTGCTCTCCGAACATGAACGCCTGGATGGAACGCGGGTCCACGTTGGTCTTCTTCACAATCTGCGTTACTAACCGAGCCGAATCGAGGCCGGTTCCGGTGCCGAGCACGCGGCCCTTCGGCAGCCCGAGGTTCTTGGCAATCTCTCTGGTAACGACATCGCACGGGTTGCTGATACTCAGGACAACCCCGTCAAAACCCGCCTCGCGCACACGGTCCACCCACGTGTGGACGGCCGGTACGGTATATTTCAATTCTCTGGAGCGATCCTCCGTCCCAAGCAACAGCTCAATCTGACCGGCCGCATTCACGATAACATCGCAGTCCGCCAGGTCCTCATATTTGCCGGTGGATACCCGCACGCGGTGCGGCATGTGCGGCAGCGCATCCATCAGATCCTGGTGTTCACTCTCTAATCTCACCTCATTCGAATCCACCAGAACCAACTCGTCGGCGATTCCCTGAATAATCAAGGCATACGCCACATGCGCGCCTACGTGACCGACTCCGATGATTCCGACTTTACGATTGTTCATATCATTTTCCTCCCATTTCTTACCCTAATTCATCGTTTCTTTGTGTGTTCATACAATATTATACTCCAAGAATAATGATTTGCAACAACAAGTATGAATTGTTCACAAAAAGAACCACAATTTTTATCTGCTAAAAACAAATTACATTCAGCCCACGCAAAAAGACCCGCCCCGGCACAAGCCGGAACGGGCCGATTCATGTAATTTGCTTTTGGCCGCAATCGAAGCCGGAAGGCCCCGAGCGCGTCAGTCATCGCTTAATCGATAGCCGTGCCGATTAGGTGCCATCGACTATTTGTCGTGATCGTTCATCCACTTGATCAGCTCAACGCAGTAATCGTCGTGTCTGTCAACGAACGTGGTGTGTCTTGCGTTCTCCCAGAGAATCCACTTGGAATCCGGAATGCCGTCTGCCATGGTCTTCGCAACCAGCGGCGAGCACAGGTCGGAAATGCCGCTCATGATCAGGGACGGAACCTTGATCTCCGGCAGTCTGTCGATGTACTCGAAATCGCGGAGCGTACCGGACGGAACGAATTCGTTCGGGCCCCAGCCGTAGAGATAAGCCTCGCCGCCGGACTTCTTCGGACGGGTGCAGCACTCCGGCAGATCTTCTCTCCAGTAGTTGCAATATCTGTCCATGTAGTTGTCCACTGCCTTGAGGTACTCCTCGCCGGTGAAATCATTGGTCTCCAGCGCGTGGTTGATGGCCTTCTGGTCTTCCTCGGACATCATCTTGATTCTTCTCATGCCCTCTTTGGCCCAGAGGCTGCTGCTCGGATGACCGCTGGAGATGATGAAGGACTTGCAGCCCTTCGCACCGCGCTCAATGGCATATGCAATCTGCATCATGCCGCCCCAGGACTGGCCGATGATGTGGCACTCCTTGAGGCCGAGATGCTCTCTCAGCGCGTCGAGCTCGTCCAGCCACAGGTCCTGCGTCCACATTTCCGGGTGGCCGTCCAGATAGGAATTGCCGCAACCAATCTGGTCATACATCACGATCATACGATCGTCATCGTCAGCCACATTGTCCAGCACTTCATAGTAGTTGTGGGTGGATCCCGGTCCGCCGTGCAGGCAGATTAGCGGCTTCTTGCCGTTGTCCTTCTGCTCGCCCACAATTCTGTAATAGGTCTGATAACCATGGAAAGGCATGTAGCCTTCTGTAATCTTTGCCATAATATGCCTCCTTCTCTGTTAAAAAAACAGCCGCGGCCCCTTCGGGCCGCGGCCCATCTCTCATCATACACGTCCGATTTCCCCATCCGCGCTTGGCCGTCCCCCGATGACGGCGCGCGCGGGATAAGGGAGAATCCCCGCGTTATCATCATTCATATGCTGGTATGCGCCGCAGCACTATCTGCAAACCGAACAGCGCGCTACGCCAATCGCCCGCTGCCGATTCACCGAGCGTCTTGCACTTCGCTCCATCATCGCAGCTTAGCCATGCGCGCCACGCCGGCTCTATGCGTCATTCGCTACCAGGCGGCACTTCGCCAGTCGCATCGGTATGCGCTTCGAATTACTCTCCGTCCGGAACAACCACGATGTCGTCCTTCGGATACTCGTTCAGTACTTCGCAGCCATCCTCGGTGATGTACAGGATGTCCTCGATACGAACGCCGATGCCCTCATCATACAGATAGATACCTGGCTCTACCGAGAAGCACTGACCTGGTTCGATGATTTCATCGTTAGCCAGGGATACGTCGCCTACCTCGTGGTCTTCCAGACCGATGGAGTGACCGGTTCTGTGGGTGAAGTATTCACCAAAGCCCTGCTCGGTGATATAATCTCTTGCTGCCTTATCCACGTCGCTCATCTTAGCGCCCGGCTTAGCGGCAGCGATACCTCTCTTGTTAGCTTCAAGTACGATGTTGTAGATCTGCTTCTGTCTCTCGCTAACCTCGCCGATGAATACGGTTCTGGTAATGTCAGAAGCATATCCCTTCCACATACCACCGATGTCCAGGACAACGGAATCACCATGCTTGCCCTTGCTGTCGTCGGTGATGTGGTGTGGGTCTGCGCCACCCTTACCATAAGCGGTAATCGGGTCGAAGGACATGCCGGAGAATCCAACTTCCTTGCACAGCTCTGCGCATTTCTCGTTGAGTTCCTTCTCAGTGAGGCCTTTAACAACCCATGGAATCAGCTTATCCATAACCTGGTCAATCAGGAGAGCGGATTCCTTCATCAGCTTGTGCTCGTCTTCGCCCTTGAGCTGTCTTACTTTATCGATAACGCATGCGTTGTTCACGAAAGCGCTGCCGGCACCCAGCTCCTGCAGTCTCAGCAGGAATCTGGACGGCCATGTCTTATCGATTCCCATGGTCTTGGTCTTGTCCACGAACTGGGACAGAATCTCAACGCCGTCTTCTACGTCGTCATAATAGGTAATCTCTACGCCCAGGTCTTCTACCTGTGGGAACAGCTTATTGATGACGAAATGCGTGGTTCCGTCTGTATTGATGTACAGAGCGCCCATTCTTTCGCCGAAGATGAAAGTCTTGTCCAGCAGATAATACAGTGCGTACTGGTCCGATACCAGCATCTGCGGAATTTCCTTCTCCTTCATTTTGGCAATAGTTCTTTCGAGTCTGTCTTGTTTCAACATGATACATGCCTCCGTTCATTTTTAACTCCGTGTAAAGCAAGCAAATTAAGCCTTACACGGTTATTATAGCACCCGCCTCTGGGATTGCGAGATGTATTACAAATTGTAATTCCGTCACGGCTCATCATTCGTTTCCGTGCTACTTCCAGATACACCGGATACGCCCGCGACCCAGCCGCAACTACGCAGAAGGCATCGCCCCCCGCTGAGTCGGAGGACAATGCCTAATCTCATTTACTTTTGGCCGTTACTTGCCACTATTTGTCGTGTTCATTCATCCACTTAATCAGCTCGACGCAGTAATCATCGTGTCTGTCTACGAACGTCGTGTGTCTTGCTTCATCCCAGAGAATCCACTTGGAGTTCGGGATTCTGTCTGCCATGCTCTTGGCAACCAGTGGGGAGCAAAGGTCCTCTACACCGCTCATGATGAGGGATGGGATGTCGATTTCCGGGCATCTTTCCAGATATTCGAAATCCTGCAGCGTGCCGGACGGAACGAACTCGTTCGGGCCCCAGCCGTACAGATAGGACTCGCTACCGCTCTTCTTCGGGCGGGTGCAGCACTCCGGCAGGTTGTCTTTATTCCAGTAGTTGCAGTATCTGTCCATGTAGTTGTCGAGCGCCTTCAGGTAATCCTCGCCGGTAAAATCATTGGTATCCAGCGCATGATGCAGCGCCTTCTGGTCCTCTTCCGGCATCATCTTGATTCTTCTCATGGCTTCCTTGCACCACAGCTTCGGGCTTGGGTTGCAGCTGGAAATGATGAGAGATTTGCAGCCGGTGTGATCATAATCCACCGCATAAGTCAGCTGCATCATAGCACCCCAGGACTGACCGATGATGTGGCATTCGTCAAGTCCGAGATACTTTCTCAGCTCGATGAGTTCTTGCATCCAGAGATCCTTCGTCCACATATCCGGATGGCCGTCCAGGTAGGAATTTCCGCAGCCAATCTGGTCGTACATGACGATCATACGATCATCATCATCTGCCACGTTGTCGAGGACCTCGAAGTAGTTGTGCGTGGATCCCGGACCGCCATGGAGGCAGATTAGCGGCGCCTTGCCGTTGTCTTTTCTCTCGCCCACGATTCTGTAATAAGTCTGATATCCTGCATAAGGCATGTAACCTTCTGTAATCTTTGCCATTGTGTATTTTCTCCTTTGTTAAAAAAACAGCCGCGCCCTGCTCCGCAGGACGCGGCATCATAATTCACCTTAGACGTCCGGTTTCCGCGGACGCCATCCTTCGCCAGCTGCTCGATAACTCTGCAGCTCCACGGCGCCGAACGCGCTGCGTGCCGTCATAGCCCATCCACTTCGTGGTCTCCCCGCCTCGTCTCAGCGCTAACACTTCTCGATTCGGCGCTTCGGCGAGCTAGTCACAGACTAGAGGCTGGTCACAGACCAGAGGC
>CAVGMK010000158.1:0-5747 GCA_963630135.1 Oscillospiraceae bacterium | reverse complement strand
GACATAACTGCGTAACCGATTCGAAGTCCGGCCATTCCCCAGCCTTTGGAGAAACTCCGAGTAACGATAACATTCGGATATTTGTTGGTCAGGTTAATGGCGGTTGCCCAGTCGGGCAGATATTCACCGTACGCTTCATCGACAACGAGAATCTTATTCATAGCGAGCGCTTTCTCTGCAATCTTCTCAAGAGAATCGAGAGGAATCAGCTGCCCGGTAGGATTGTTCGGATTCTCGATGATGAACATCGCATGCCTGTCGGACATGGCATCCAGGTAGTCATCCACATGGAACCTGTAGTTGACGTCTCTTGCGAAGGTTACATATTCATAATTCGAACCGGTGCAGAAGACATTGTCAATGTATGCCGTGAACTGTGGCGCATGACCGAGAACGGTGCGTCCTCCTGTAAGGCAGAGCAGGTTGAGATTACATAGAATCTCGTAGGAGCCGTTGCCCATGATGAAATTCTCGCCAGTGAGCCAATCCATGCCTCGGTTGCGGTACCATCTGGCAAGGGAATCCTGGATGGAGTCATCGTGTGGGTAGAATTTAATCTCAGCGTAGTGACCTTCGTTCAGAACTCTGGCTGTGCTTCCTTCGAGAAGCACAGATTTCTGCTGGAAATTGTGCAGCGTATCGAAGACGCAGTTGCCCAGCAGGTCTGAATTGACACCCAGGGAACAGTCGAGCCGGACCACACCCTCGGGTTCAACCGAACCATAATCTCTGGATTGATAGTTGATGAAAAGTTCATTAATTGAATTGAATGGATTACTCATTCTCAGCCTCCTTTGAGTTGGAAGTCTTCTTTAATCCATTGCGGCTCTTAATCTGGTATACAGCGAGACAGATGAATAGTAAGATTCCCAGATATCCTGTATACGGGTAGATGATGCCAACCAGCGTGCCGAATGGAAGCTGACCACCGAAGAATGCGATTATCATGAATACTGCGGCAAAAATCTTGGATTTCAATGTACCTTCCTGAACAAACCGATCGCATACAGTCCATGCCATTGGCGCAGCAGTAGAGAAAATGCCCAAGACTAATACAACAGAGAAGATGACTCCAACTACCGGCGAGATGGCGTTTGCCAGGTACAGGGTTGGAATGGATAGTGCGCCGACATCACCGACGTTCGCGAGGAATGCCAGGTTCATGACAAATGCACCACCCATGAAGAGTACGGCACCCACGATGCCGGCGAGCCTCGCTTCACGGTGTGAGGTTGCGCTCTGTCCCAGTGCATTCAGGAAAATAACGGAACCAGACACGTTGTAGCAACAGTAGAGGATGCCGCTTAGAAGCCAGTTGGATGAAGACTGCGTCATCTGCACGTTCTGCATTGCTTCATCAATGTGTGCCAGGTTACCGCCAGATCGGATCAGAGTAACGATGCCGACTAGCATGGTGAAAATAATGATGACCGGACCGATACATCCAATCACATTGACCAGCCCTTTGAGCCCGAAGATGTATGCCAGATAAATCAGGATGGCCATCAATGCGGTGCCGACAGTGTAAGGCAATCCGTAGTATTCATTCAACGTCGCGCCGGAGCCGGAGACCATGACGATAGTGACGCAGAAGAGCAGTAGCGTAACGAACAGTTCATAGAATTTCCCAAGGTACTTGCCGCAATAACGCTGGTATTCTCCGCCGGATGGTGTGGTATCTCTGACATCGAAACCATTTGCCATAAATGCACTGCCAGACCAGGCGAAAAGCAACATGCTGACGAGAACCGCGAGGATACTCCATTTGCCGAAAGAAGTATAGAATTGCATAATTTCCTGACCGGTTGCAAATCCGGAGCCAATCATAAATGCAATGTACGCACCGGCGACTTTGATTAAATTAAGACCGTTGATGTTTTTCATTGTTCTCTCCATTCCCATATTTGTGATTTTCTTTTTAGTGATGACTGATATGCTAGCCTACCTGAAGTATATTCTTATACTTCGCAACCGTAAAATATTCGCATTTTATTCAGTTATTGCAAAAAATTATAATTGCTTGAACTGGTAAAATAAAGTGTAGTAACATCAGCATATCCCGACTATCAAATAATTTTTTCTAATATTAGCACAGGTAATCTTATAGATAAATTTTTGCAATAAGTGGAGAGCTTAAGCTAGGGAAACACGGATTTATATCAAAGGGCACATCGAAAGAATTAGAACAGGGTGGCCGAACTGTCCGGAAGTAGAGACGAATTGCAGAACAATTCGGAAAATATGCTGAGCGGAGCAGAAACGTTCGCAATGCAATGTATTGCAGAGAAGGAGGCATCAAATGAATATTTCACAGATTCGATACATGATTAAGGTGTATGAATTGAATTCGTTTACGGAAGCGTCTAAAAATCTCTATATCTCGCAACCCCGTCTAAGCCAAGCAATACAGAGTCTGGAGAGGGAGCTTGGGTTTGATATCTTCGAGAGAAACCGAAAGGGCATCAAAGGCACTACAACCCGTGGTTATGAGTTCATTCGTCAATCAATCAAAGCGATGGAAGAGTTCTCTCAGCTGGAGAAATGGATTCCATCTGGTAGCCATACGCTGCATATCTCTTCCACGTTAAATACGCAAGCGCAGGATGCCTTTGAAATGGTGTATCTGGAGAACATTGATGCTGAAGACATGGATATCGATTTCTGGATTACCAGTTGTTATGAGAGTTCGGTACGTGTCAAAAATATGGAATCCGACATCGGTGTTATTACAATTCTGGGCCCGCAGTACGACAAGTGGCAGTCGTTCTTCCTGCTGTCAGGACTGGAGTACCACAACATGACAATGGCTCGATTCTACGTAACCGTCAGTCGTGAATCCCCGCTCGGCAGGGAATATCTTGCGAATCCGATGCTCGAACCCCAAATTGAGGATCTGCAGAAGGCGCTGTTTATTACAGAGAAGTCCTTTCGCATGAACGAGCTGACATATGAGGTCTATGCGCTTATCAGTGGAATCTGTCCAGATATCCGTGCGACCGTGGCGAACACGGATATCATGTACCATCTGGTGGTCGCTGCACCACAGCGCAACGCATTCGTCCTCGAAGCAATCCGTCCGAGTGCGAAAACTCTTGCGAGATATGGCCTCGTGTCGATGCCGTTGAAAATTGACTATGAGATTTACTACGGATACATTCAGCGTAAAGGAGAGGCTCTTAGTGCAATGTCTCGTCAATATCTGGACGTTCTGGCAGAAGAATTGAAGAAGTAGCGGCGATGTGCCGTTGTATATGAGAGGTAGGGCAGCAACGAGAATCTTGAAATACCTGAAATATAAGATGCTAAAAGTAAGTGAAGGTTATGCGAACTACGCCGGGAACACCGGAAATGGTCGCATAGCCGGATTATATTTTTGGCCCCAAATGGCATAAAAAAAGACATCCGATATGGATGTCTTGGTGGTGCGCGATCAGGGGTTCGAACCCTGGACACCCTGATTAAGAGTCAGGTGCTCTGCCAGCTGAGCTAATCGCGCATATATTAGGTAGCTCGTTGCGACTCTGTTAGTATAGCGCGAAAGGGGATGAGTGTCAAGAATAAATTTCGAAAAAATTCGAAATTTCACGTGTTGTTCACACGGCAAGGCGTGAAAACCAATAAAATCAAGCCTTTTGGGGACAAATATCCATCATAATGTTGAATTCAGGATTGTACTGTTGTATAATTTTCAATGAATATTTGTGCGAAAAATTATTTTAATGATGGATACAATTGATTTTTGGAGGTAACGTAGTGTTCTGTAGTAAATGTGGCAACAAGATTGCTGACGGTGCGAAATTCTGCAGCGTCTGTGGCGCGAGAGCCGTATCCACAGGCCTGGAACCGACAGCTGAGCATCCCGTAAACAATAGAACTCCATATACTGAATCGAATAGAAATAGTAAATCGAATCACGGTTTTAATTTGGATTTGGACTGGGGAACCGAGGAGAAACACCAGAATAAGAATGCCGGGACGATGGCATTTGACTGGAGCTCCGTGGTAGAGGAACGCAAGCCGCGGAAGAAGGTTCCGCAGAGCGTTCGCTCTCCGTGGGACAGCCCGACGGACGATTATGATTCGTTCTCGTCTGGTTACCAGACGAAGCGTTCGTCCGGTACGACGCAGGCGTCGGCGAAATCGGCAGCATACCGGGAGCCGGCCGCTTATCGGGAACCGGAAAGAAAGATGTCGCTGGAGGAAGAGCTGTTCGGCAAGGAGCAGCCATCGAGAGAGCGCAGTCGCACGATGAACTTCAT
Organism: Oscillospiraceae bacterium; assembly: GCA_963630135.1. Lineage (GTDB taxonomy): Bacteria > Bacillota > Clostridia > Peptostreptococcales > Anaerovoracaceae > Mogibacterium_A. Next base: position 1,488 of record CAVGMK010000158.1, on the reverse strand, counting down.
CGACGTTCTCAAGCAGGAGAAGGACGAGGAAGCGCGTGCAGAATATGAGAGACTGAGATATAAGGCTCCGGAGAGCCAGCCGATTCCGGAAACGGCTCATCCGGCGCGCAGAGAGTCCATCCTTCCGGAATCGCAGAGAGAGCGGACCTCCGGATATACGGATCTGGACAACGATATCTTCTCGGACTTTGCAGACGAGACCCCGAAGGAACGCAGCTTCGAGGATCAGCTGGCCAGCATCCGTGCAGAGCGTCAGAATGCGCAGCAGAGATCGATGCGTCAGGAACCGCAGCAGCCGGCCGACGATTCTTATGCAGCTTTCGACAAGATGCTGAGCGGCATGAAGAATGAATACGAAGAACCGAAGGCGTACGAGGAACCAAGACGTTCCGCACGGACTTCGGGCGATTATGATGCCGATTACGGCAGAAGTGCCGATATGTACGCGGCAGAGCCACAGGCTCCGAAGGCCGCTGCGCCGAAGGCACCGGGCCGCAACACGATGTATCGCGATTATGAGAGCTCCTTCCAGAGCATCGATGATGCACTGGAAGATGAGTATGCAGATATTCGCCTGGACAATTTCGAAGAGGACAGAGAGGCTATGCCAAGCCGCGCTGCCAGAAGATCTTCGGAGAGAACGGCGGGAAGAACACAGGACAGAATGCCGGATAGAACACCGGCCAGAGAGAACGACTTCTTCTTCGGCGGGGATGATGATTTCACCCTGAACACCCGCGAGCTGGATGATGAGTCGGAAGTGTCCGCGGATGATGTGGATCTTTTTGCCCCGGCACAAGCTCCTCGGGCAGCCGCACCGGCCGCACCGGCTTCGCCTTTCGCAGAGGCTCCGGTAGCTTCGGGTTCGCCTTTCGCTCCGGCAGCGGAGGTAGCTGCATCATCTGTTGCGGAAGAGGAAGAGGACTTCGAGGGCTTCGATGAATATCTGGATTATGTGGCACCAAGAAGAACATCCCGGACGTCGTCCAGACGTGCCAGAGCGATGGCGGCGGAAGAAGACGATATGGATTGGTTCGATTCCGCAGATGAGCTGGATGATGAGTCCTTCACCGATAATGTGACATTACACGTTCGCGAGGAAGAGCCGGAAGCACCGGCCGCGACGGCTGCACCTGTAGTATCGGCTGCGGAAGCTGCACCTGCTCCTGTAGCAGCAGAACCTGTAGCAGCCCCGGTTCCGGTAGTAGAGCCGGTAGTCGAAGCAGAGACGCCGGTAGCAACTGAACCGGCAGTAGAAGCACCTGCAGTAGCACCTGCACCAGCAACAGAAGATGCCAGCAAGAGCGCGATGGAAGCAGAGATAGCCGCACTTCAGAAGCAGCTGGAGATGCTCCTCAAGGCACAGAACGGCGGAAACGCCGAACCGGCCGCAGCAGCGGAACCGGTAGCCGCTGTAGAACCAGTAGTGGAGCCTGTAGTAGAGGAACCGGCACCTGCCGTAGCCGCTACTGCGACAGAACCTGCCCC
>CAVGMK010000157.1:0-5850 GCA_963630135.1 Oscillospiraceae bacterium | reverse complement strand
CCTGTCCGCACTTGAAGGCGCGGAGATCAACAAGGCTAAGGAAATCCTGGGCTACGAAGTAACGAAGCTGGTTCACGGTGAGAAGGCTGCACAGGAAGCGCTGGAAGCATCCCGTGCCGTATTCGCATCCGGCAACGCCGCAAACGCTGACAACATCCCGACGGTGGAGATGGATCGTGCGACATTCGAAGGCGAAGGCATCGGCTTGGCCGCACTCGCGAAGGATCTCAAGCTGGTTGCCAGCAACAGTGAGGCCTTCCGCATGATTGAGCAGGGCGGCTTCAAGGTGAACGACGAGAAGATTGACGACCGCAAATACCAGGTAACCCTGGCGGACTTCAAGGATGACAAGATGATTATCCAGAAAGGCAAGAAGAAGTTCGTGGCTGTCGTACTGAAGTAGCCGGATGCGCTCGGGCGCGCTGCCGGGATTTCGCATCGGACATTCCTTCTGCATTCCGCCGAAGCTTCTTCGGCCAAAAGCAGAATCCGCGAAGCCAACCTTTCCGGTGGCGCCACCGGAAGAAGCAATGCAGAGAACATAAATATCGCAGGGTCGGAAGTTTCCGGCTCTGCGAATTTGTTTTTTGCACCGGAAATCCTCAGCTGTATGAATTCTATTTTTGGCCGGGATAATTCAACGTTGCGGGAAAATATCCTGAGCCAGAAGATGTCATTATGAGAAATTCGTCTGGGGCGGGAAGTTCGGGCTTCAGAATTTTATTTTTGGCCGAACTCTTCACGCATTCCTCACACTTACGTGTATAATGAAGATAGCGATTAGCACTCATACACGGCAAGTGCTAACAAAATGCGAAAAGGAGGGACACAAAGAATGACTTTAGTACCTATTTATAATAGAATTCTGATTCCGAACGGGCGGATATACATCCAGAGCGAACAGTACCGCACCATTACCGGGCAGCAGCCGGAGGTGGGGGAGCGCGTGATTCTGCTGTCGTGCCGGGAGGCGGACGGCTGGCAGGATCTCAAGCTGGAGAATTTCTTCCCGATTGGTCTGAACGGTGCGATTCTTGAGGTCAGCAACAACGGCTACTGCGTCGTCAAGACGGCGGACCGCGTGCTGCTGGAATCCATTGATGACAAGGGAATGTTCCATGCGGAGCTCAACATCAGCCGGCTGCCGGAGAGCGAGAGCCTGGCGGCGGAGGTCGAGAAGCCGCGCGTGGAGCGCATGAAACAGAAGCTGTACGAGTTCCTGGGAACCGTGCGCTGGGGCGTGATGGCGAAGAGCTACTTGCAGGGCATGGAGACCGTGGGCGAGATTGCGTCGGCGTTGTCCGTGTGGATGCCGAACAGCCCGGAGGAGAAGTACCAGGTACTGGCGGAGGATAGTGCCGTTCGGAGAATGGAAATCATGGAATCCATGGTGTACGAGTACCTGGAGATGGCAAAGCTGACCGGGGAAGCGAAGAGCGCGCAGGAGGATGAGAATGAGAAATCCTACCGCAAGCAGGCGATTCAGCGGCAGATGGAGTTCCTGCAGAAGGAACTCGACGCGATGGATCCGGAGAGCGTCTCGGATATCCGCCGCTTCGAGAAGAAGATTGACGAGTCCGGCATGAATGAGACCGCCGAGAAGGAGGCTCGCAAGGTCCTGAACCGCCTGAAACAGGAAGGCCAGAACAGCGCGGAGTCCGGTCTGCTCTATGATTATCTGGATTTTGTCACCTCGCTGTGCTGGAAGAAAGCCGAGCCGGCGCACATTGACCTCGATGAGGCCGAGGCCGTGCTGGAGGAAGACCACTTCGGCCTGGAGAAGGTGAAACACCGCATTATCCAGCAGATTGCCGTGATGGAGCTGCAGAAGAAACAGAAGGGCTCCATTCTGCTGTTCGTCGGCGCGCCGGGCACGGGCAAGACCAGCATCGGCCGCAGCATCGCCAAGGCCCTGAAGCGGGAGTACGTCCGCGTCAGCCTGGGCGGCGTCCGCGACGAAGCGGACATCCGTGGCCACCGCCGGACCTATATCGGTGCGATGGCCGGCCGGATTATGGACGGCATCCAGAAGAGTGGCGTCTCCAATCCGGTGATGGTGCTGGACGAGGTGGACAAGCTGTCCTCGTCGTACAACGGCGACCCGGCCAGCGCCCTGCTGGAGGTGCTGGATCCGGAGCAGAACAACACGTTCACCGACCACTACATGAACGCGCCGTACGACCTGTCGGACGTCTTCTTCATCTGCACGGCGAACTCCGTGGACACCATCCCGGAGCCGCTGCTGAACCGGATGGAGGTCATCCAGTTCTCCGGCTACACGGCCACCGACAAATACGAGATTGCCCAGCGCCACCTGCTGCCGAAGGCGCGCGAGGCCATGGGCATTCGCGAGGAGGATTTGGAGATTCCGGACGATGTCCTCCGCACGATTATTTCTGATTACACTGCAGAGGCCGGCGTTCGTGGCCTCAAGAAGCGGCTAGATACCTTATGCCGAGTTGCCGCGGTCAAAATTATCAAGTGCCGCGGTCACCTTCTTCCGGGGAGCGTAGCGGAAGTTGGAACCACAGATTCGGATACAAAGCCACTGGCAACCGTACCGCAGGCGAAAGTCGTGGTTCGCAAAGAAGATCTTCGGGAGTTCCTGGATATGCGGCCAATCAGCCACGAGCATATTCTCGAGAAGAAGCAGCCCGGAATCGTCACGGGCCTCGCGTGGACCCGGGCGGGCGGAGAAATTCTGTTCATCGAAACGGTTCTGACCAAAGGAAGCGGCAAGTTAATCCTGACAGGACAGCTCGGTGATGTGATGAAGGAATCGGCACAGATTGCCGTGAGTCTGGTCAAATCCATGTTCCCGGACAAGGCCGAGCTCTTCGAGCAGAATGACCTCCACATTCATGTACCGGAAGGTGCAGTGCCGAAGGACGGACCATCAGCAGGCATCACCCTGACGACAGCGCTGACATCGCTCGTGACTGAGCGGGCCGTGTCGCCGGAAATCGCGATGACCGGCGAGGTCTCCCTGCGCGGTGTGGTAACGCCGATTGGCGGGCTGCCGGAGAAGCTGATGGCGGCGGAGCGCGCCGGCATCCGGAAGGTGCTGATTCCGAAGGAGAATGAGGATGATCTTAAGGATGTTGCCGATGAGGTCAAGGAGAAGCTGACAATTATTCCGGTGCAGACGGTGGCGGAAGTGCTGGAGATAACGGGGCTGAAATAGAAGTCAAAACAGATATAGATAACGAGAAGAGAAATAATGGCCGAGGGGTTCTGCACGAACGCCTCGGCTGTTTTATATTGACATTATTTCCTCACTCATGTTCAGGGACGTTCGAATCTGACGAATGAATTCTTGCATGATAGCACCTCCTGGAATATAGCGTTTGCACTTATTTGAATTATACTAGATGCTATATCAGACATCAATGAAGAGTGCTTGTTATAGAACTGTTAGAACCAAATGCGCAAAAGGAGCTTCGGCAATTATGTACTCCGCGTACATAATTGCCGAAAATTTAAGACCACTTTCCACCATTCTTCGGCTATAATGTATTCACAGTACATAATAGCCGAAACAGAACCAACAAGAATAAGAAAGAAGGATAAAGCAATGAACAATTTCGTATTTGAGAACAGCACCAAAGTCTACTTTGGCCAGGGCGTTGTCGCCGAGCACCTGCCGGAGCTGGCCAAGAAGTACGGCCCGAAGGTCCTGATGGGCTACGGCGGCGGCTCCATCAAGAAGAATGGCGTCTACGATGAAGTCACGGCCATCCTGAAGGAAGCCGGCGTTGAGATTATCGAGTTCGGCGGCATTATGTCGAACCCGACACTGAATAAGATGCTGGAGGGCGCGAAGCTGGCCAAGGACAATCAGGTGGACTGGGTACTGGCAGTCGGCGGCGGCAGTGTCATGGACTGCTGCAAAGCCATCTCCCTGGCCGCCAGATACGACGGCGACGTCTGGGCGGACTTCTGGGAAGTGCAGGGCAACCTCGACTTCGAGCCGCTACCGCTGGGCATGATTGTCACCATGCCGGCAACCGGCAGCGAGGTCAATGGCTCCGCCGTCCTCACCAACACGAAGAAGAAGATTAAGACTGACCGCGACTACCCGGGCCTCAACGCGAAATTCGCCCTGATGGACCCGACCTACACGCTCTCCATGCCGATTCGCCAGCTCCGGGCCGGCACCTTCGACATCCTGTCCCACATCATGGAGACCTACTTCAGCTTCCCAATCGAAGACAACATCTCCGATGACGTGTCCGAAGCCCTGATGCGCGGCCTGATCCGTGACATGCGCGCCGCCATCCAGAACCCGGAAGACTACAATGCGCGCAGTAACATCATGTGGGCTGCGTCCATGGCGGAGAACCGCATCATCAAGATGGGCAAATCCAAGGACTTCGAAGTCCACAACATGGAACACCAGCTCAGCGCCTACACCGACTGCAATCACGGCGAAGGCTTGGCGGTCCTGCACCCGGTGTACTACCGCCACATCTACAAGGACGGCCTGGGCAAATTCGTCCGCTTCGCCACCAACGTATGGGGCCTTGACCCAGCGAAATTCCAGGGCGACGAAGACCTCGCCCGCGAAGGCATCCGCTGCCTCGAGCGTTTCATCTGGGAATGCGGCCTGCCGACCCGCCTCCGCGACCTCGGCATCGACGGCAGCGTCTCGCTCCGTGACATCGCCCATTCCTGCTACACCTCCGCCGGTGCCTTCCGCACCATCGGCATCGACGAAATCTACGAGATCTATAGGGAGTGCTACTAATGGCTAAAAATAAATTTCTCGACCCCGGGAAGTCCGGTTCCCCCAGCGCAAGAGCCGTGCGCCGGTCCACCCGCACTGCCATGGGAATCTTCCTGGTCGCAGCTATCGCCTGCGAAATACTGCTAATCCGTGGATTCCATAGAGACCCGCATCCCGTGATGTACGGCATTGTCATCGCGGTGATGACCATTGTCTTCATCGGCATCGGCTGGGGCATCCATTACGTGGGCAAGCTCGCGGCAGCCGACCAGGCGAAGGCCGAGGCACGGGAAGAAGAATAACTACAGAAGAACCACGCGTCGACAAGAGGAAACTCCTCCCATCGCTCGCGTGGTTCTTTGATTTCCGGAAATTATTTATCTCCAATTCCTCGAGTGTTGATTCTGAAGTGTATGGTATTGTTGCATTATGACAACCATTATTTACAATGCGCAAGGAGAAGCGACTTGAGAGAAAGAATAATGTCGGTAATGGTATGAGATGGGGGTATCCCTGATGAAAGTAAAAAAACATTGCTTGATTTATGAGTGGCATACCAAGATAATTGAGACAGATAGAGACTCCTTGGTTCTCATTCAATTATCTTCAATCAAACAGTAACAGTAGGAGAATTCGATGATTAATGAAAATATACGACAGTTGAGACGAGATGCAGGAATGACGCAAGAGCAATTGGCGGAACAACTTGGCGTTACAAGGCAAACGATATCCAAGTGGGAAAATGGGTCATCTGTGCCAGATGCGGATGTTGTGTCAAAAATGGCGAGCCTTCTGGATGTTCCGGTGAACGAGCTACTTGGTTGCGCTAGCGATAAAAATATTACAAGTAATGATTGCGCTAAGATATTAGCAATGATGAACGAAGAACAAGCTGCAAAGAACCATTTCAGGAAAAGTGTAATTCGAATAATCAGAATCGTATTAATCGTGTTAGCCGCGGGAATGGCAGCACTTCTGGCGTATACGCTTTTCTGGATGTGGATTGCGGCAACAATGTAGTTTCAATAAATAAGCGCGCTTATTATAAAACCGTTAGAACCAAATGTGTAAAACGGAGCCTGGAAAAGTAATGATGAGCTAGCTAAAATAATAGAACGTTATTG
>CAVGMK010000156.1:0-6013 GCA_963630135.1 Oscillospiraceae bacterium | reverse complement strand
TCTCGTAGAATGCGTAGCAACGTCCTGTCGTAATACCGATTATCTGCCCATCCTTCTTTACATAGTGACCGGAGCACGGGATCGGGAAGGCACCGTTGTAGGTGTCATGGTACAGTTCAAGCGGTGCATAATTCGCAGACCCCTTGCCGGAGAAGTTGGTCTTGATTACATCGCATACGTCATCCGGATCCCATTCCAGCGTAACGGCAATACGGTGCTTCTGCTTGGCAGCAACCAGTGCCTCTTTCCCGCGGAATTCATGTTTCATATTGACCATGCCACCCCAGCCAATATCGTAAGGCGTTGCGTAGTACATTTCCTGATTCATGATGGCGGAACCGATGCCGAACTGTGGGAAGCAGTTCTTCTGGGTGAAAGCAACGAATTCCGGATCATCTCTGCGGAAATCATAGAGGAAATGCTGGAACTGGTTCGGATAGCCACCCGGAGTGTGATTCAGAATGACATAGTTTCTGAATCCCATGGCACGGCCGTCGTATTTCTCTACTACCTCGCGAAGCTTGGTATATGCAATTTCTTTATCTGCTTCCGCACCATGTACCTCATAAGCCAGACCGCCGGACATACCAAGACGGTGGACAATCATATCTGTTCCACAGATTTTCACATCTTTGTGCTTGCCGAACTTAATATCGTGCAAATCCGTCTGGGTTGCTTCTTCCAGAATCTCGAGGGATTTCGGACCATCAATCTGGAAGAAATATTCATCTTCCCGCCATGCGCCGTGAATATCCTTACCTTCTTTCTCCGCTTTCTCCACGAAATACTGCAGAACAGGAGCCAGCCAGTAGGATCTCCAGAGATTATCTCCGCGATACATGATAACGCCATCGGCCATCATGTTGCCGTTCTCATTGCAGATGATACCATGCTTGGATTGACCCGGCTGCATGAGGCTGAAATCACGATTGACAAATGTGTAGGTTAGAACGGAAGCAGCATCGGAACCCCATACATCATAGACCGGGGAGCAGTTCAGTGCACCACCCAGCCATGCGGAACGGCGGCAGGCCAGATATTCGTCTCTGGCACCGGTGTATTCCAGTGGCATATCGGTCCCAAACATATCGATGCGCGCATAAGCGCCTCTCCAGAATTCACTGTTGTTGTCGAAAAGCATACGTGTACCTCCTTAAGTAAGAATGATTGAATAGCGATAGCTAAATGTGGGAGTTTTGGGCAATTTGAACGAATATCGTTGTCCTGCCCTGACCCTCTTCCTATATCCCTGCAAAATCGCGTAGATAAGGAATCAAATGCCGAACAAATATGGAGTACGCGACTTGCAGGAATGGTGAAAACACCGTTATGAGAATTGTAGAATCGAAGTATTTCGCATTCAACGTTCAGACTGTTGAAATTCAAAATAATATTTTGTGCAGATTTGTATATAGAGTATACTGAGGAAGAAGGCTCCCGGGGAGAGCGATGGAAGAAGTCCGCAGAAGAAGCCGGCAGGATAAGCCTGCATAAGAATGATAATCCTGTCCGCTTCCGTGAATGCCGGCGACATATTTCTTTAATTTACAAGAGGTCCTATCATGAAATTGAATTTACAGTTAATTCTTCGCCATTTGAAATGTCAGAAACCATTATTAGCAGAACATGACAGCATGCATGGAGAATTAAAGAATGTCTATTTATATGCAGGCGAAGAGAATTGCAGTGAAGATTATGTATATCTAATGCACGCGTCGGATATTCCAAGCCTGAGAAATCAGGATGCAAGTCGTCGCTTTCATTTCGTCATTCAGTATGATAGCGAATATGACAGCGAAGGGGCTGGCGAAATCGAATATGAAGAACTACCACAGAACTGGGATTATCTCCGCATCACTGCCAGCTGGAAGCTGGAGAAAACCCTGAAGATGATTCAGCAAACATTTGAACAGTATCAGCAGTGGGAACGACAATTGACGAAATCCATTCTGGAGTCCCACCCGCTTCAGGAGCAGATGGATCTTGCCGTGCAATATCTGCCGAATCCCATTGCATTCTTTGATCCATCTTTCTCACTACTGGGATATGCAGGCCATATTCCGGAGGAATTTGATGATCCAATCTGGAATACCGTGATTCACATGCAATTCGCATCGGTTGGTAATCTGACACCGGAATATCTGCAGTTCTATTCCGCCAACAGTCACCTTCAGGAGCTTCTGGTCTATCCTGACTTTAATCAGCCATCTGACAATCGAATCATTTCGGCAACATTTCGACGGGATGGGCGGGACTTTGCCATTATGGCTATGGATGAGCTCTGTGCAACCTATGAACCGTGTGATTTCCTGCTGTTGGAGACAGTATATGATAAGCTGAAATATTCCAGCCGCCTAATGGAAGCCACCGGCTCAGAAAGTGGCCGCGAAAGCAAATTGTTTATGGATCTGATGGAGGGACACAATATCACGGACGCGATGATGAGACGCCTGGTGCAATTGAACCATTGGAATGAGAAATCGTGGTATACAGTAGTCTGTGTGGAGCGGCTCCGCGAAGCCAACACGCTGACAGATGAAAATGCTTTCTCTGTTATGAACCGTATTCGAAAGGCGGAGCCGGAACTCAAGATGTATTACCGTCAAGGACGCATCATTGGATTAATGGTATCCCGGAAGAAGGAAGCGAATCTTGCAGCCCTGTCGGTCATCTGTAACACATTAGGCATGATTACCGGTATCAGTATGTCCTATCAGGGATGGAAACATTTACCGGAAGCCAGGTCGCAGGCGGAAATTGCGGTGAACTACTTCGAGAACAGACCGAATAGCAGAGCCTCAGAATCGCAGGATAAATATTCCGTGTATTACCGGGATATTTATCCATATCACCTGTTGCAATGCATTGCAAACGACGGAAGACTGGGTTATTGCGTTCATCCCGCTCTGTGGCAGCTGTATGACGCCGGTCGCACGGAGCTTCTCCGAACCCTGCAGGTGTACTTGCGGACCGGCAAGCAGCTTTCGGAGACAGCAAGAATACTGGGAATGCACCGGAATAGCGTTTCCTACCGCCTGCAATGCGCCGAAGACATTCTGGGGATACAGCTTGCTTCGGCGACCTGGAAAGAGCTGTGGTTCATGGAGCTATCCTGTGAAATATTGAGCTACGGAATTGTGGATATGGCCCAGCTTCAGATTGTGCCAGAGAAGGCGAAGGGCTACGTCTAGAGAAATGTTGACTTCATTTGAAATACTTGATTTAGCCGCTCGGCTATATTACAATGCAATCAAGGACTATATCGTCGTTCGACTATATTTAGTATGCTGATTGTAAAATATCGTTGTTCGACTATATTTAATATATCAACTTCCGAATATAGCCGCTCTGCTATATTCGGACAAGGGAACCAAGAATATTGCCGTTCGACTTGGAACAATGTGAATTGGAGAAACTATGAAAATTACATCATCGAAAGAACTTGGAGAAATGATAAGAAATCGAAGGAAATCCCTGGGATATACGCAGAGGTATCTTGCGGATTATACCGGTTTCAGTGCCAGCTTTATCTCGAATCTGGAGAATGGCAAAGATACCGCAGAGCTGGGGAAAGCCTTGTTTCTGATTAATTTGCTTGGTATGGATATTGAAGTGAAAGGCAGAGGAGCGGGACATGAAAAGATTGAACGTATGGATTGAAATCAATGGTGAATCGATTCATGCCGGTGATATAGAAGGCGATTCTCCCGATAATGCGGTATTTGCATATGATCCGTCTTATTTGCTACAAAGAGATACGACCGTCTAATCAACAAGAATTCGGTGATTATAGATAATGTAAGAAGACCTTTCCGACTTCATCAAGAGGACTTTGCCCAAGCTCTTGGAATAGCAGCAGAGGATAAGTATGAACACGAGCTTGTGAACCAGGGATATTCAAGAGCAGAAGACATTAGCACAGAAATACTGAAGAAGGGTGGATTCAGTCAGCTGTAATCCAGGGAAAGAACTCCCATTCATTTTGCAGTGAATCGAACCTGCGGTTGATTTCGAAGTAGCGATTTTCAACATTCGTAATGAAAGCTTGAATAAATGGATAAAGGCAGCTCCGGTGTTATCTGAAGCTGCCTTTATTCGTCGTTCTTCTAGGATAATCCGCAGTCAACTGGATTCCCTCTAGAAAATACGTTCCGTCAACGCCTCCGCGCACACCGCCGCCGACGAGTACGCGAACTGCAGGTTGTACCCGCCGGTTCGCCCGTCCACATCCAGTGCCTCGCCAATGGCGTAGAGCCCCGGGTGCTCCCGGAATTCCATGGTCTTGAGGTCCAGCTCGCCGAGGTCGATTCCCCCTCGCGTTGCCATCGCCACGTTCCAGTCCGCTTCGCCTGTTACGGTAAAAATATCATCCGCCAAGACCGAAGACACCCGTCTCGGCGAGAGGCCGTCGTAGCTATTAACGTTCCGGTGAGTCTGCGCAATTTGCGTATCCCTAGTTTCCTTCGATTGACTTCCGCCGTCGTTAAATAGAGTGGTTCTTTCGGTACATCTTCCTGCACGGTGTCCGCCATCCTGGGCATTGCTGTCATAATGCCCGTTCGTTCCAATACTTCTCGCAATCACCGACTCGCAGAACCGCTTCGGTAGCCCGAAGAGACTGGCCAGCACATTTGCCGGATTTCCTTTGCCGGCCGCAAACGCCTTCGTAATCCTTGCGGTTACTTCCTCCGCCGGAATATCCGGCAGATAGTTAATATGAAGCATATCCCCGTCCGTGGCATCGGCGCTCAGGTTGAGAGCTGCCGGACCTGAGAAGCTGTGGTGGGTGAGAAGAAGATCTCCCTGGCTTCTTTGAATCTTCCGCCCCGGCGCCGTGACGGACAGCAGGACATTCGGGAAGGAGAGTCCGGCCAGTTCGCTGTAGGGATAATCTGCCACCGAGATTGGTGCCAGCGCCGGCCGCGGCGATACAATCCGGATTCCAAGATCCCGTTCGAGAATCTTCCACATATGACCGTTCGAACCGGTGGAAGGGTAGGATTTCCCGCCGGTGGCAATCACGAGGTGGGATGTCTCGTAGACATCCTTGCCACAGGCGACCCGCCAAATGTTTGCCGAGCCGGAAATGCTGCGGACGGTGGAATCTGTTTTTAGCTCGAAGCCATTCTCGCGGGCACGCGAAAGAAGGGCACGGCGCACCTGCTCGCCATCCTCGCAGCGCGGGAAGACGCGGCCATCGTCCCTGGCGTAGGATGGGAGGCCGAGCGCAGCCATGTGCTCGCGGAAAGAATCGTTGTTGTAGCGGTAGAGCGCGCGGCGAATCGCCTTGCCGTGGGGCCCGTAGCAGGCCACCATCTCTTTGACGGAACCGGCGTGGGTGAAGTTGCAGTGGCCGGCGCCGGTCATGCGGAGCTTGGTGCCCGGCAGGGACGTGGCCTCGAGAATCAGGCCGGTGCGGCCAGCGGCGGCGAGATTCGTGCGGGACGCCAGCAACAGCCCGGCGGCGCCGGCGCCAATGATGATGATATCGTAATTGTGGTTCATGGGACCTCCGGGGAAGTGTATGTTACCCTGCACACATGGATTATACATGCGCAGGGCGCGAAGAAAGATTTTGACATTTATTTGGATGCGTGCTAGTATGACCATAAGAAAGGGTACTACCGGCATCCCCTCCGGGGAGCTCTCCCTAGGTGGGAGAATAGACGGTTAATCCACTTATTTGTTAACTAAAGATAGCCGCCAAGTTTCGTGGGCTGGGCGGCTATTTTTGTGGCTTGTTTCTATCTTTACCGAATGTGTACCCGGCACAGAAGCAGGTGATGCCGAAGCTCACAACTGCAATAAAGTCCATAATACTCATTGGCTCAGCCCTCCTTTCCACCGGATTCCCTCGCGGGTTTCTATGTAATCAGAGGGTCACAGTCCCTCTGTTGAAGGAGCAACCGCCTACCGTTATGGTAGCACCCATGCCATGATTGTAGCAGTTCGCAATTAGGCGTTCAATATCCAATATATTTGGTACGCCCCGTTTGCGGGCTTCGGCGAGATT
>CAVGMK010000155.1:0-6063 GCA_963630135.1 Oscillospiraceae bacterium | reverse complement strand
GAAGGTATCCCTGATTCCGGTCTGCGTCTTCATGGTGCTGGCCTATGCCGCTCCGCAGCTGTCGCCGACCATGAAGGTCGTATGGGCGGCTGTTACCTTCGTCTGCCTGGGAATGAGCCAGACGGCGTACAGCATTCCGATTAACTCTCTTCGCGCGAAACTGACATCCAGCCCGGTCGAGAGACAGAAGCTGAACCAGTTCGAGCAGGTGTTCGGTGATATCCTGAACGCTGCTGTACCATCGATTACGATGCCGCTGGTTGCCGTGCTCTCGCAGAGCAATCCGAGCTCCGCATTCACCAAGCTGGCTGCCATTTACGCAGTTGCTTACTTCATCTGCAGCTTCGTGGGACTCTACATGCTCCGCGGCAGCGAGATCGACGATGAAGAGGATATTCAGGCCAGAGAGACCGGTGAGAAGATGAAGGTTTCCGACATGCTGAGTGCCCTTCTGGTGAACAAGGTTGCCATGGGCGTCCTGCTTGCTCAGGTTATCCACATGCTGTTCTCTTCCATGACCGGAACCGTGCTGGTCTACTATTGCCAGTACAATTTGAACAACTTGAACCTGATGTCGATTACATCGTCCGTTGGTACGCTGGTTTCCTTAATCCCGCTGCTGTTCATTGTGCCGATGTACAAGAAGCTGGGAAATGCCGGTATTGCGCTTCTCGGTAACATCCTGGCGCTGGCCTGCCTGGTCATCCGTTTCTTCACCCATGATGCAACGACTGGAATCTTCGTATCCATGTCGATTCTGGAAGGCGTTGGCGTTACCATGGTCAGCATGGTATTCATGCAGTGCTTGATGGATTCCATCGTCTATGGCGAATGGAAGACCGGTAAGAAGAACGTCCCGGTTCTGATGTCCGCTTACGGCATCGGTACCAAGATTGGACTGGCTTTCGGATCCAGCGTAGCCGCATATATCATCGGCCTCACCGGATTTGACGCATCGCTGCCGGAACAGACTGCCGGTGCACTGAACACCCTGTTCCATCTGAACGTCACCGCACCGATGCTAATGTATGTCGGCATGGGCATCGTCTTCTTCATCATCCTGAAGATTGAGAGAAAGATTCCGGAGATGAAGGCGCAGATGGAAGCCGGAACCAGCCCGGGCGCAAAGAAGGCCAATGCGTAGGACTTTCGGCCAAAAGTAAATTCCCTTACGCTGACGAATCCGATGGAGCGTGACAGATTGCATCTGCTTTAGAACTCCGATGTAACGCTACAGATTGCTTCTGGCCCGTGGACTCAACGGAATAACGATGACCCGATGTTCCGGCGAATTCCGCAGAACAACACAGTATGCGGAATCCAATAGCTTGGAAGGAGTGAGGGAATTAATCAAAATGCTGATATTTTAGAAGGAAAAAGGGGCCTGTGCGAATTGCACAAGCCCCGTCCATTTGGCCGGTGGTGATGAATTTGCTGGGAATCCGGAGGGGAAATCCGGAGGGAAAATCCCGACGGAATATCTAGAAGAGATATCCAGAGGAAGTGTTCGGAAGGAATATCCCGAAAGAAATCCGGAAGGCGGGAATAAGCCTCATCCTCCCGGGTTAGGAATCATCTATTCGTTTCAGGTAGTTCCGAGCGGATGCTGCATTAGACTTCCGCGCCGATTTCGTGAAGATATTTGTAGATGGTATACCGGGACAGATGCATCTGTTCGGCAACGTAGGAGACGGATTTCTGGAAACTGAAGGCGCCCCTTTCATTCAGAAGGGTAATCATCTGGATGCGATCCGATTTGCTCATGGAATCAACCGGTTTCCCGACCAGACGGACGCAGTCCGCAAAGATGGTATCCAACTGGTTCCCGGTATTTTCCGTAATGACTTTATCCAGATCAAGATCGGATTGAACGAGGCTTTCCAGTGCAGGAAGGGCGGCGGCGAGGCATTCGTAATCGTAATTGATACCAAATGCGTAGTGATATCCCTTGCCAACATATTGAATGGTAGTGGACTTCACATGGTGGCCGCTCTTGGTAACGGCCAGCGTATTGATATCATCCTCATTGCGTTTAAAGTGTTCACGGCTTCCCTCCGAGTAGATATCACTACCGAAGATATCGGCTGTTGATCCGACGGATCGTCCGCTGACATGGCCATTGTAGATGGCAAGAATCGGATGCCCCGGCTTCGACATATCATGTATCAGTGTCTCACAGTTCGGGCCGAACATGAGTGCAATCGCTTCTGCGCTGCGCTTCAGATAATCCAGAACCTGTTCCTGCTGTGTCATAGTGGTACCTCATTTCTTAGTAATTAAGCGATTTAAATAATCGATGAGAGAAGTATAGCACAGCAGATGGATGTTTACAATATGTCAACTTAATTGTTGATAAGTATTATTGTCCCGGCGGAGATGCTTCGTCCGCATCGACTTAGGAGTGTCATTTCAAATCGTTCGACTCGCGTTGCCGGATACAGCAGGTTGACATTTGGCAATGTGCCACCTGGTATCTGGTACCATCTGCGTGAATTCTCCTCGGATAAAGTTGGACGAGTAAGTTTGTTCTTAGTTAATATTGTCAGTAATATATTTATTGATATCATCAGAGAATGGAGGAAACAATTATGCTGATTGAGAAGAAAATTGAATCTTTAGGAATTAACCTGCCGATTTCGTCGCCACCGGGAGCTATGTATGTGCCGGTGAAGCAGCTGGGGAATGCACTGTTCGTCTCCGGTCAGATTCCGACGAAGGATGGCAAGCCACTGTACACCGGTAAGGTGGGCGATACCGTGACCCAGGAGCAGGCAGAGGAATGTGCGCGTCAGTGCGTCATCAACATGATGGCTGCTGTGAAGGATTATCTGGGCGACTTGGACAAGGTGAAGAACGTGGTGAAGGTGCAGGCTTTCGTGAACAGCCAGCTGGGTTTCCAGAACCAGCACCTGGTCGTGAATGCAGCATCGCAGCTGCTGTTCGATGTATTCGGTGAGTGTGGTCGTCATGCACGTACCGCAGTGGGCACCAACCAGCTGCCGATGGATATGCCGGTGGAGATTGAAGCAATCTTCGAGGTATAATGACGATAAGTAGAAGAGCAGATTGAAGCAGATAGAGAGGTAATGAGCATGATTCTTACAAATTGCAGACTAATTAAGGAGCTGTCTTCTGCAGAGGAAACCGGTCTCTACGACGTGGTTCTGGAAGATGGTAGAATCAAGGAAATCATGACTGCAGGAACAGGCGCCGGTGAGGGCGCCTTGGACTGTGGCGGCAAGACGCTACTCCCGGGGCTGATTGACCTTCACACCCATGTCAGCGGACTAAGGGGCATTACCGCCACTGATATGGGTAATCCGATGAAGGCATTGATTCTGTGCGCGGATTTCACGCAGCATTATCTGGATTACGGTTTCACGACCATCCGGGATTGCGGTAGCTTCGGGCGTATTTCGAATCACATCCGGGATATGTATGCGCATGGTCTCGGTGTGGGCCCGGATATTATTTCCAGCGGCCGGATTATCACCCCGACAGAGGAAGAATTAGCCGATTCGCTACAGGAAATGTATTCCGAGGCAGACGGACCATGGGAAATGAAGAAGGCGGTTCGCCGGGAAATGGCGGAGAAGGCAGATTTCATCAAGGCGATGGCGTCCGGTTCGGCGTTCGATCCGCATGGTATTCCGACACAGTCGGTAATTACGAGAGAGGAATTGACGGCGCTGGTGGAAGCGGCAGCGATGAAGAGTACCTATGTGGCTGCCCATGCGCACAGCGATTCATCCATTCGCCTCTGCGTGGACTGCGGCGTTCACACGATTGAGCATGCGACCTATATTTCGGATGCCACCATCGAAGCACTTTCGAAGGCACCGGATTGCTACCTGGTTCCAACGCTGGCTGCCATGTATGTGAGCCATCCAGATGGAGAAGACGGCAGCTTCTGGATTCAGCGCCTGGGCGCTATGCTGGATGCCTGCGCGGAGAACATTCGCAAGGCATATCTGGCCGGCATGAAGCTGGGCTTCGGAACCGATTCGACGGTAACGATGGATCAATATGAGCAGGGTATTGAATTCCGTTACCGCAAGGAATTGTGCGGGATGAAGGATGTAGATATTCTACTGCAGGCTACGAAGTACAGCGCGGAAATTGCCGGAATTGATGATCAGGTAGGAACTATTGTACCGGGAAAGAAGGCGGACCTGATTCTGGTGGACGGAAAGCCGGAGGAGGATATCTCCTGCATGTACGGCAAGCCGATGAAAGTCTGGAAGGATGGCCGGCTGGTTCGAGAGAATATGCAGGGTGACAGATAATGGGAGAGCAGACGAAAGAACGCGTGATTTCCCTCAGCATGCTGCTCTTTGCCATCTTTCTGGATGCCATCACGGTTACGGTATTCATTCTTCCCTATGATTTTCCGGTGACAGGTATTACCGGAATCGCTCGTATTGTGAACCATTACACCGGATTATCCATCTCCGGCAGCGTTGCCGTACTCAGTGCGGTCATGTTGCTGATAGGACTAATCTTCATCGGTAAGGATTTCGTGGCCAAGACCATTCTGGCTTCGGTTGCGTATCCGGTGTTTCTGGCAATTATGGAGCGAATGGACTTCTCCTGGTTCATGATGGAGAACCGGCTCCTTGCCGGAATCTTTGCCGGCATTCTGACCGGCATCACCATCGGTCTGTGCGTTCGCAGCGGAGGAAGCTCCGGAGGAACGGACATCATCGGCGTGGCGCTCCATCATCGCTTTCACATTCCGGTTGCTGTCTCCACGTATTTCCTGGACTTCGTTGTCCTGATGGGACAGATGCTGTTCGGGCAGTTCGAGGATATCCTATATGGTATTTTCATCCTGATTCTCACCAGCCTTGTGATGAACCGCGTGCTGACGATGGGAAGCAGCAATGTGCAGATGGTAATTGTAAGTCGCGAATATCACCGGATTCATGAATTGATTCGCGATACGACTTATGTGGGAATTACCCTGCTTCACGGGAAGACAGGATACATGGAGCACGAAGAGGAGATTCTTCTCTGTGCGGTGCGTCCGCGGGAAGTGAAACACGTCCGGGACATCATCCATTCGATTGACCCGGCGGCGTTCATCATCATGAGCAACGTATCGCAGGTCTATGGGCGGGGTTTCTCGCTGGAGCAGGTGGATCTGTAACGAGAATTCAGGTGCTGAATCTGCGGTAATAATTCCGTGGTAACAGATTTGGGATAATTAACATGTAGCAAGCCGTCTGCCGGAAAATACCGGGCAGGCGGCTTGAAGCAAACTATCTGAAGCAGTCCATTTTCTATATCATCTCCAAATAATATTTCACACCGAAAGGCCGCATCTCCGTCCGGAAATGCGGCCTTTGGCTCATTTCGTTATTTCATTCTTCTCGAAAGGCAAGCTGGATCCTTGCCTTGATGCGACGTACCTCTTGCGATGATGTGCTTCTCGTCATTGGCTCGATATGCAGTAGCGATTTGTTATGAAGCGCTACACATCTTCACCCAGGTAGACGAAATACCTATTTCATCAGCTTGCAAATCCGGTTGCTGAATGCCACCGGGTCATCAATCGGCATGCCTTCAATAATCAGCGCCTGATCGTAGAGAAGTTCGGCGTAATCCTGTACCTTCTCCTTGTTATCTGCCTCTACCGCTTCCTTGAGTGCCGGGAAGAAATCATGGTTCCCGTTGAGTTCCAGAATCTTGTCGGCCTTGAAGGATTCAGCTTCCTTGTTGCCGGTCAGCTCGGCCTGTGCTTTCAGCACCTTCTCCATCTCGATGGAAAGACCGCTGCCGGACGCGAAGCATACCGGGTGATCCTTGAGTCGGGTGGACAGGATGACGGAAGCAACGCGGTCACCGAGGGCTTCCTTAACAGCGGCCAGTACATCCTTGGCTTCCTCTTGTTTCTCTTCCTGTGCCTTCTTCTCTTCGTCGCTGATCTCGAATCCCAGATCCTTATCGGATACACTCTTGAATTCCTTGCCGTCGTAATCCATCAGCACCTTCAGCGCGAATTCGTCGATATCGTCGGTGCAGTACAGCACTTCGTATCCCTTCTCCTGGAAGAGATCCATC
>CAVGMK010000154.1:0-6170 GCA_963630135.1 Oscillospiraceae bacterium | reverse complement strand
TTGTCTTCCACCGGATTAATCTTCAGCGTGCCCGGGGTCTTCGTTACCTCGTAGTTAGCGGTGACATCCGTGTCGCCGTTCATAATCTTCACGTCGCCGGTGAATTCGCCCTCGTAAGTACCTGCATTCGTTCCGGATGCTTCGTAGGTGAGGTCTTTATACGTATGACCGTCTACCAGATTCTCCGCTGTAATCTTGGTAAGCTTATGGTTATTGCGGTCGTAAGTAATTGTGTCGCTTTCGCCCGTGAAGGTGACTGCTCTCTTGTTAACGGTTAGCTTACCATCCTTCGTGGAGATGTCATACTTGTCGGTAACATCCTTGTCGCCACGCATTACCTTATAACTCTTCACCACATTAGCGGAAGAGCCGGCATCCGTCCGGCTGCCTTCTACAACAGCAGTCAATACGTCGCCTTCTACCAATGTTCCGTCCACTGTGTAACTGCTATCAGTCAATGGAGTTCCGTCGTAGGTCTTCTCCGAGTCGTTAGCGGTAACAGTAATCTTCGCCTTCGGCATCGTTGCTGTCGGGGTACCGAAGCTTCTTACCGGGGTCTGCGAATCTTTCTGATAGATACCGGAGGATGCCGCATCATTGGAATTCAGCTCCTCACCACTCATCGATGCTGCGCCATCGGCAAGCTTCACCGGAATCTCAATGATGAGCTTCTTGCCCTGATAAGTCGTAGCCGTCTTGTCAATAACCGGCTCGAAGTCGAATCCGGTTACCTGAACCGTACCGTCTTTGACCGTTGTCTTAATCGTATCCGAAGCAGCTACACGTTCTGCGAAGGTCGCATTGCCATCCGCGTCCTTACCGGTGTACTTGCTGGTATATACCTTCACATCACCGGCTACGCTGCCATTGAATTCTACGTATTCCGACATAGTGTCCTGTACAATGGACGCTGTGTTCAGCTCAACAGAAGGCACGGCCGCTTCGCCGATGTCATCGAAGATCTTCTCGAGCTCGCTGGCATTGGTTGCCGACTTGTAGCAAGTCAGGTCCTTGCCGGCAGAATCCTTCGCGCGGGTTCCGAGGCTTGTGTATGCCGTTGCATCCGGATAGTTGCTGGATACACCGTGCAGGAACTTATTGATATTTGACGTGCTCGATGCCGTCGGATCCAACGATGGGTCTGCACCACTAACAACACCGATGGAGTAGACAGTAGCGCCGGAAGCCTTAATCGTCTTCGCCGTCGAAATTGCAGAATTCGCAACGGTGGCATCGAAGCTACCACTACCGTGGTTCGGTTCACCATCGGTGAAGAAGATAACGACCTTGTTGCTCTTCCTGGTGCTATCAATCTTGTCCAGCTGACTCTTTGCTGTTGTCATCGCATAGTCTGCTGCTGTGCCCTGTCCCTGTTTCAGATTCGTTACTGCGCTCTTCAGCGTTGTAGCATCGGACGAGAAGTCACTGACAACCGTTGCACTTCCGGAGAACGATACGATGGAAATCCGGCTCTTCTGCGCGTCCGTCTTCGCCGATTCGTTCTTCTTCGCGGTCGTATCGATGAACGTATTCACCGCGCTCTTCAGCGCCGCCAATTTCGTTATACTGCCCATTTTCTGGCTCATACTCTGCGATACGTCCAGAACCAGTACAACGTCCGTCGGTGTTCCGGTCGATACAATAGAGCCTGTAACATAGGTCTCCAGTGTAATTGTTCCTGTTCCGTCATCATTCAGCGTCAGCGTCTTGCTCGAATACAAGCCGTTCTCGCTGGATGGATCCGGATTCTTGACAGTGTATACCGACTTGGTATCACTGCCGGATGCGTCTGAGTCGCCCGTGGCAGCAAAGACGCTTGGTGTCAGCGTCAGCGCCATCATGAACGCCAGGAGACTGATAATCCCCTTCTTCAAAGACTTCATGCCTCTTCCTCCTTGCTCTCTCAACTAACATTACCATACCGGATGCCATTCCTTGCGTTCAGGTATGGCAGCTCGCTCAAAATTTTCCACCCATCCCAGGAGAGGAATTTTCCTTAATTGGAAATAAGTACGCCCGCAAAAAGACATACTTATGTCCAATTAATGTACCAAATTCTACAAACTATTTCAATAGTCAATTCCTTTATTTTTCGGGATTAAGCTTTTTTTAGAATTCATTTTTTTAGTACTCGAGTCTGATTTTTTTAAACCTGCGGTTTCAAATGCATTTATACCAGACGTTTCGCGGCATCGATGTAACGCAATTAGAATCCTATTGACAGCGAATGGAGGAGGAATTCTATCCGCAGATCCAACCGGAGACAAATTCGGGAGGATGGCGATGGCCGCAGCCCTATCCCATCTGTGCGCATATAATCTGTGCGCATATAATAAGAGACGGCACACTATCTCTAGTGCACCGTCTCCGTATGTGGACTCGTGAATGTCTGCGTGGAGTCAATTTGCTTTTGGCCGAAATGGTCTATGCGTAATTCTCCAGCACTTCTTTGTCTTTGGCCCGCTGAGCTTCGATGTTCTCCTGGAGCATCATGTCCTTGACCTTCATCAGGCGGGACTGGCTGCTTCGTTCGTCTTCATCCAGCTTCATCTTGATGTACTTGATGGTCTCCTGGTAATCCGGAATCTTCACGTACTCCAGCGCGTTAACCCTGCGGCGGGTCTTCTCAATCTCATCCGCCAGAAGCATCGCCTGCTTCTCCATGGCAGCCAGTTCGAGGAGCTTCGGGAAGAGCTCGGTGAGCTTCTCGATGGATTTATCCAGCTCGCCGGATGTGGAGGCGAATCCGTAAGGATAGGCATCGCCGGCGTCGGACTGAATCCGCTCGAAGTCGAACTCCGGAACCGAGACGCTCATGACGTTCTTCTCCCGGGCAACGAGCTTGACGCTCTGCTTCGGGTACATCAGGGCTTCCTCCAGCATCTCCGGCGTCATGACGGCGCGGGCTACGCTGAAGCTTCCGTATACTTCCGTCAGCATCGGATCGACTTCTTCCCGGAGGGCTTTGATCTCCCGCGCTAAGTCGAGGAAGATCTTCATTAGCTCATCGCGCTTGTCTTTCATCAGCTTGTGGCCTTTGATGGCGACCTTGAGCTGACCCTTCAGCTTCGACAGGACCATACGAGTCGGATTAACATTTAATCTCGCCATATAATCATCCCCTTCTCAAAGCTCTATACTTCATAGAATTCATCCAGATATGTATCCTTGATACGTTTGAGTTCGGAACGTGGCATCTCGCGCAGCAGCTTCCAGCCTACTTCCAGTGTCTCCTCGATGGATCTGTCGGTGTTGTAGCCCTGGGATACGTACTCCTGCTCGAAGTCGTCGGCGAACTTAGCGTACAGCTTGTCGATGTCGGACAGAGCAGCCTCGCCCAGGATGGCCATCAGTTCCTTGCATTCCTTACCACGGGAGTAGATCGCAAAGAGCTGGTTCATGGTGTCTGCGTGATCCTTACGGGTCTTGCCTTCGCCGATACCCTTATCCTTCAGACGGGACAGGGATGGCAGTACGTCTACCGGCGGGGTGATGCCCTTACGGTACAGCTCACGGGACAGGATAATCTGACCCTCGGTGATGTATCCGGTCAGGTCCGGAATCGGGTGGGTGATATCATCCTCCGGCATGGAGATGATTGGGATCATGGTGATGGAACCATCGATGCCCTTCTTCTTGCCGGCTCTCTCATACATGGTTGCCAGGTCGGTATACATGTAGCCCGGATAACCACGACGGCCCGGTACTTCCTTACGCGCAGCGGAAATCTCACGAAGCGATTCGGCGTAGTTGGTAATATCCGTGATGATAACCAGTACGTGCATGTGCTTCTCGAATGCGAGATATTCTGCGGCGGTCAGGGCCATACGCGGGGTGGCGATACGCTCTACCGCCGGGTCGTTCGCCAGGTTCATGAATACAACGGTACGGTCGATGGCGCCGCTCTCCCGGAAGTCGGTAATGAAGAAATCGGCTTCCTCGTAGGTGATACCTACGGCTGCGAATACTACCGCGAAGTTGCTGTCGGAGCCCAGTACTTTGGCCTGACGGGCAATCTGAGCAGCGAGGTTGGCATGTGGCAGACCGGAGCCGGAGAAAATCGGCAGCTTCTGGCCACGTACCAGCGTGTTCAGTCCGTCAATGGCGGATACACCGGTCTGAATGAACTCGGACGGGTATTCTCTGGCAGCCGGGTTCATGGCTTGGCCGTTAATGTCGAGGCTGGCTTCCGGAATAATCTCCGGGCCGCCGTCGATTGGGTTACCCATACCATCAAATACTCTGCCCAGCATGTCCATGGATACGTTCAGCTGCGTTCCGTGTCCCAGGAAACGCACCTTGCTCTGCTGGAGGTTCAGTCCAGCGGAGTTCTCGAACAGCTGTACGATTGCATCGGTGCCGTTCAGCTCGAGGACCTTGCACTTACGGATGTCTCCGTTGGCCAGCTCGATCTCGCCCAGCTCATCGTAACCGACATTCTCAACGCCTTTGACCACCATCAAAGGGCCGGCTACTTCCGAAATTGTCTTATATTCTTTAATCATCGGCTTCACCTGCTTCCTTTATCAGCTCGCTGATTGCTGTCTCCAGCTTCTCAACGACTTCCTTATAACTCTTATCGACGTCCTTCTCCTCGTTGTACTTGAAGCGGCCGATATCTTCTTTAACCGAAAGCGATGCCAGCGCGTTGAACTTCACACCGGCGTCCAGCGCGTGCAGGCCTTCTTCGAAGTAGCGCAGGATCAGGTCGAGCATCTTGAACTGCTTGTCCGTCGAGGAATAGGTGTCGATCTCGTGGAACGCGTTCTGGTGCAGGAAGTCCTCGCGGATCATCTTGCAGGCTTCCAGCTTCATGCGGTCCGGCTCCGACAGTCCGTCTACGCCGACCAGCTGGACAATCTCGTTGAGTTCGGCTTCTTCCTGCAGGAGCTTGAGCGCCTGTGCACGGTGAACCGGGAAGTCCTTATCCACGTGTTCTGCGAACCATGCCGACAGTCTGTCCGAATACAGGGAATAACTGTTCAGCCAGTTGATGGCAGGGAAGTGTCTCGCGTGAGCCAGGGATGCGTCCAGGCCCCAGAATACCTTCACGATACGCTGTGTTGCCTGGGTTACCGGCTCGGACATGTCGCCGCCCGGAGGGGATACGGCGCCGATAGCGGAAAGCGATCCGACTCTGGCGTCCTTGCCGAGGCAGACAACTTTGCCGGCTCTCTCGTAGAACTGTGCCAGACGGGATGCCAGGTACGCCGGGTATCCTTCTTCGCCCGGCATCTCTTCCAGACGTCCGGACATCTCACGCAGGGCCTCTGCCCAACGGGAGGTGGAGTCCGCCATCAGAGCGACGGAATATCCCATGTCTCTGAAGTATTCCGCGATGGTGATACCGGTATATACCGAAGCCTCTCTGGCTGCTACCGGCATATCGGATGTGTTGGCAATCAGTACGGTTCTCTTCATCAGAGACTCGCCACTCTTCGGGTCTACCAGTTCCGGGAACTCCATCAGTACTTCGGTCATCTCGTTACCACGCTCGCCGCAGCCGATGTAGACTACGATGTCGGCTTCTGCCCACTTCGCCAGCTGGTGCTGTACGACCGTCTTACCGGAACCGAACGGTCCCGGAACGGCAGCAACGCCGCCCTTGGCGATTGGGAACATGGTATCGATAACGCGCTGACCGGTAATCAGCGGTTCATTCGGTGCCAGCTTCTCCTTGTACGGTCTCTCGACACGAACCGGCCATCTCTGCAGCATCTGTACTTCCACGTCCTTGCCGGATTCGTCGGTGATGACAGCGATGGTCTCATCGATGGTGAAAGAACCACTCTCGATGCTCTTCACGGTTCCGCTCACGCGGTGCGGTACCATAATCTTCTGGGTTACGACAACGGTCTCCTCGACGGTTCCCAGGGTGTCGCCGGCGGATACGTGGTCTCCCACCTTCGCTACCGGAACGAACTCCCACTTCTTCTCGTGATCCAGTGCCGGCTCCGATACACCTCTGGCGATGTTGGTTCCGGTCTTCTTCAGCAGTACGGACAATGGTCTCTGAATACCATCATAAATAGTCTCAATCAGTCCCGGCCCCAGCTCTACAGACAGCGGTGCTCCGGTGGTTACCACCGGCTCACCCGGCTGAAGGCCTGCCGTTTCCTCGTAGACCTGAATGGATGCATTGCCATCGCGCATTTCGATGATTTCTCCGG
>CAVGMK010000153.1:0-6277 GCA_963630135.1 Oscillospiraceae bacterium | reverse complement strand
TCGAGCCGCCTTGAATGGGAACACTTAAGATGATGGCTTATCCAGCGTCCTCGAGCGATTTCGAGCAATATACCCGAAATCACCGCAACCCCCGTTGCACCGCCGAGAATTCGCCCCCGGATATCAGACTCTTGCGGAACCAATAAGAAGTATTTTCGTCAGGCATATCCTAAGGAGGTACATGATGACACTGACTTATGAACACACCAAAATCGGCTGCAAGCTGAACTTCTTCCTGGATGCGGTCAACTGCACCTTTATCGGGCTGCTGTACACCACGCTCCAGACCCAATTTAATCTCGATATTACACAGCTGGCGTTCTTTTCCACCGTATCCTGGGCGGTAATGGCAGTGCTGATTCCGGCGGCCTCCTTGCTCACCGGTAAGATCGGCTTCCGGACCGCTTCGATTATCACCCAGCTCGCCAACATCCTGGCGCTCTTCGGCATGGCCGTCCTGCCTTACGTGATGAATCCATACATTGCCCTCGTACTCGTCAACGGACTCATCGGCTTCGGCAACGGCATGATTGAGGCCACCAACAACGCTATCTTCGAATCCCTGCCGCTGAAGAACAAGGATGCCGAGATGAACAAGCTGCATTCCACCTTCTCCTTCGGCCAGGTAATCGTTATCCTCCTGTCCACTGTATTCTTTGTGACATTCGGCACGGAGCAGTGGAAGTACCTCGCCATCGCTTATGGCTGCGTCGCTATCGTGAACCTGTTCATCTTCTCGAAGGCACCATTCGGCCCAATCGTAGAAGAGACAGAGCGCACCCCGCTGGGAAGCATCCTGAAATCCAAGATTTTCATCATCCTCGTTATCGTGCTGATTTGCAACGGCCCGATTGAAATGTGCATGACCAACTGGACCTCGCTGTTCGCAGAACAGGGCCTCCACGTCTCCAAGACCGTTGGCGACCTGCTGGGACCTTGTCTCTACGCTGCAGGCATGGGCCTGTCCCGCTTGTTCTATGGCTTCAAGGGCACCGAGATTAACCTGGAGAAGGCCATGAAGATCTGCGGTTTCATCTCCGCAGCCAGCTACTTCGTTGTCGTATTCGCCCCATGGCCGCTCGTATCCCTGATTGCCTGCGGCGTAGTCGGCCTCTCCACCGGAATCCTCTGCCCGGGCTGCACCTGTATTCTGTCGAAGACCTTCCCGAAAGGCGGCGTCTCCATGTTCGGCCTCCTGATTATGTTCCAGTTCTTCGGCAACGCGCTCACGAGCAACATGATTGGCAACGTGGTCACCTCCGTACAGAACAGCGTTCCGGCTATCTGCCTCAAGATGTTCCCGGTAACGGATCCGTACGAACTCGGCCTCCGCACTGCGCTCTTCTTCGTCGCTTGCATGGCCCTTGTCATGGCCATCTTCATCATGCTGGCCGAGCGTTACATCAAGAGCCACAACATCTCCCAGGAGAACCGTTAATCCCATACCGGCGTACCGAGTGTGTATCCTCGGTATCTTTGGCCAAAAATAATCAGCGTTCGCCCGGCACTCCGTGTCGGCGCGAACGCTTTTTTTACCCGATTCAGACACTTCCGACTCTGCGAGCGTGAGGCTTGCCGCATCGCTACCGTTGCCGCCGGGTCGAATGTTATTACTTCGCACCCGGCCGCCGCTATTTGTCGTATCTTGCTAGTTCTCACTTCTATATGCAGTAACTTCGTCTCACCACATTACACAGTCAACTCCGGCGACTCCACCCTCTAGCCATACATCTTCCGATACTCCCGCGGCGTCATGCGGAACCGTTCCTTGAACAGCTTCGAGAAATAGCTGGACGAGTAGAAACCGCATTGGTAGCCAATCTCGGTGATGGAGTATTTGCTGTCGAGCAGGAGCTTCTCCGCCTGCTTGAGGCGGTAGTTCTGGATGTAATCCACCGGCGTCTGGCCGGTGAACTGCTTGAAGCAGCGGAAGCACTCGCTTGTGGAGGAGCAGATGGCATTGGCGATGTCCGGGATGACAATCTGCTCGGCGAAATGTGCGTGGATGTAGTTGAGCATGTTCTTGGCAATTTCCGAGTTGTGGTATTCGGCCTTACCCTCGAAACGGAGGGAATCTTCTTCGCAGAGGTAGGTCACGGTGTGCTTCCAGAGCATGTAGATTAAGCTGGCGACACAGAGCTCGTAACCGAAGCAGCTGCAGTCCTGTTTTGATAATTCCTCAATGGTCGACATGATGGACAGGCCGGTTTCTGTGCGGTCAATCAGTGTTCCGAGGAGGTCTTTGCCCGCGACCGGCTGGATGTACTTCTGCGTGATGGTATCCGAGAGGTTATCGGAGAGAAACGTCAGCGGGAAGAGGACCACCTGCGTCACTGCCGGCGTCTTGCCGATGCTCCGGCTACTGTGCAGGACGTTGCTGTTGGTGAAAGCGCAGTCTCCCTTCCGGAGGGTGTACGGCGCGCCGTTAATGGTGTATTCGATGCAGCCTTCCAGGACGCAGATGTATTCCACCTCATTATGGAAGTGAGTGTCCAGCTGCGCGTTGTAGAAGCTGCTGTAATCATCCTGGCAGATATCGACATGGAAGGAGCTATCCGAATACGAGAACAGTTCCCGTCCGTCATCGGCTAATATAAGTGTTTTATTCTTCATAAACTGCAGCTCCTTCTATAATCTCACGGAATCTTCCGGATTCGAAATCCTTCTTTCACTCCATCTCATTGAAATCCCGATTATCCTCGATTCGGCCCATACCCGAACTCGCGCATTATCCGGAAGCGAATGATGTCAATTCCGATAAGGCCGGCAGGCTTCTGATGGAATCGAAATCCTGCCCCTTTTCTGCTGATTCTCATTTGGAGAATCAGAGAATCGTTACAATTGATGACCCGGTTTTTATATGATACCGGATCCTGATAAATTATTATCATATCATCTTAGCAGAGTCAACAATGCAACGCAGATTTATCCGAAATCACCTTATGGAATTTAACACACCCTGCAATCACATCACACGAATTCGATTTGTTATGAAGGGAGGCACACAAATGGCTGAAAAGACAAGAATCGAACGACTCAAGGAACGTCTTTGGAAGAAAGACTTCTTTACCAAGATTGAATGGTGGGGAGAGAAAGAGACCATCCTCACGAACGAAGAGATTAAGAAGGAACCAATTTCCATCCGCAGAGCACACGCCATCCACCACACATTGCGCTACATGCCGGCTTGCATCAAGGAAGATGAGCTGATTGTCGGCATCGCGAACATGACATCCGTTGGCTGGGGAAGAGAATTCCCGGATTATGCGCTTCCGGAAGAGAAGGAAGAGGCCATGAAGGCGGCTTTGACCGTCAAGCAGCTGGGCGGACTGCACCCGGGAGATTACGCGAAAGTACTCCGGATCGGAATCCGCGGCATCAAGGATGAGATTTTTGACCAGATGGACAAAGAGCTCAATCTGGAGAACCCGGATTCGGACAAGCTCCTCGTATGGAGATCCATGTCGCTGTCGCTGGATGCGGTTGTGGATCTGGCACACCGCTATGAGGACCTGGTACTGCGAGAAGTCAGCATCACCACTGACCCGAAGCGGAAGCTCGAGCTCCTAGAGATGGCGAGAATTTGCCGCAAGGTGCCGGAATTCCCGGCTGAGAGCTATCATGAAGCACTGCAGAGCTTCTGGTTCTTCTATATTGCGCTGCACTCCTGCATGGAGATCATTGCAGCCGGCAGAGTGGATCAGGTACTCTATCCGTATTACAAGAAGGACATCGAATCCGGCAAGATTACGAAGGAATGGGCAGAGGAACTGACCGCCAGCTGGCTCGTGAAGTTCACCGAACGAGTTCAGATGAACAAGGAGCACTGGGAGCCGGGTCACACCACCGCGCTGGACGAGGCGTTGGCCGGCAACGAGCTCGACAACCTCGACTTCTTCTACTCGGTAGACAATGACGAGGAATATAATTTCGGAACCTCGGCCAACCACTGGATGATGAACATGATACTGGGTGGCCAGGACCGCGACGGCAATGACGCGACCAACGATCTGAGCTACCTCATCCTGAAGCTCTGGGATTACTACGAACTCGTATCCCCGGTTATGTCCGCACGTTTCCACAAGGGCACGCCGCAGGAGTTCAAGGAGCTCTGCGCGAAAGTCCTGATTCACGGCGGCGACGGCGAACCGACCATCTACAACGACGATACCGTTATCGCCGGCCTCGTGGAATCCGGCGTGCCGATTGAAGACGCCAGAGAGTATTCCAATGATGGATGCTGGGAAGTGCTGATTCCGGGTAAAACCAACTACGTCTATGAACATGTTCACGGTCTCCTCTGCTTGGAGTATCTCCTGAACCACGGTAAAAGCATTGTCCGCGGAAGACAAGAGATGGAGGACGTCGGTGATCCGGCACAGTTCAAGACATTCGAGGATTTCTACCAGGCATACATGGGACTCATCTACGAGAGTGCCGATGCAGTCGTAACGACCAACGTGAAGTATAGACATCTGAGATCGTCCATCTCCCCATCCTGCTTGTTGTCGACCATCATGGATGACTGCATTGCAAGAGGTAAGGACATCTTCACCGGTGGATCGCACTACACGCTGTATGGTCTGTACATCACCGGATTCTCCCACGCGGTGGATTCGCTGGCAGCCATCAAGAAGTTCGTCTATGAAGAGAAGAAGATTACCATGGATGAGCTGGTAGAAGCCATCCTGACCGACTTCGAGGGCAAGGAGCCGCTGAGACAGATGCTGATTAACGGCGCACCGAAGTTCGGCAACGATGAAGCGTATGTGGACGACATCGCTGCCAGATTCATGGCAGATTTCGCCGCATGGGCTCGGAAGAGAAATACCTATGACGATATCAAGAATTCCGCAGAGCCGGGCTTCAAGATTACCTGTGCGAACGGTACCTTCGAGCACTACGGCCACTTCGGCAGAGACTGCGGCGCGTCGGCAGATGGAAGACATTATATGGATTCTTTCGCCAGCAACTACTCGCCATCCCTGGGCATGGACAAGAATGGCCCAACGGCGGTTATTAAGTCCGCAACACACCCGAATACGGTGGACTTCTATGCCGGCGGTCCGGTGGACATCGCACTGGCACCGGACGAATTCAAGGGCCCGAACGGCGTGAAGCGCCTCTCCGGACTGATTGATTCCTTCTGTGAGCTGGGCGGCGCCCTGATGACGCTCCAGTGCATGGACGTAGATACGCTGCTGGATGCTCAGGTACATCCGGAGAACCACATGAACCTCAAGGTACGTCTCGGCGGATTGAATGTATACTTCGTCATGCTGACCAAGTACCAGCAGGATATCATCATCAGAAGAGCCAAAGGAGCAAGGGCCTAGCCATGGACAGCAGATGGAGGAAGCTCCTGGAAGAGGGAGAATGTGCCGTCATTACGGATTTCCAGAAATGCTCGGAGCACGACGGACCGGGCCTCCGGACGCTGGTATTCTTCAAAGGATGTCCGCTTCGCTGTAAGTGGTGCCAGAACCCGGAGACCTGGGATCCGGCACCGGAGCTGATGTTCTGTGATAGCCTCTGTATCGGAGACGGTGCCTGCGTCCGCGCCTGCCCGAATGAGGCAATTCGATTCGAGGACATGGCGCCGGTAGCGGAAAATACGAAAACTGGCTCGGCGATTAACATCGCAGCAGATGTTGACGCAGAGCCGGGCGATTCGTCCGCACGCAAACCGCGTCTTATCATCGACCGCGATAAATGCACCCGCTGCGGCAAATGCGCCGCGACGTGCTACACGAAGGCGCTGACGCTGACCGGCGATATTCTCACGCTTGACGAAGTCTATGAATGTCTGGTCAAGGATGCCGTGTTCTACAAGAACACCGGCGGCGGCGTGACCCTGAGCGGTGGTGAATGTACGATGCAATCGGCTTTCGTCATCAAGCTGCTCCGCCGGCTCAAGGCACAGAACATTCACACGGCCATTGAGACCTGCGGCATGTGCGACGGGGAGACGTTCCGTTGTATTCTGGAATACGTTGACTTGGTGCTGTTCGACATCAAGGTACCGGATCCGGACAAGAGTCTGAAGTACGTTGGGTGCCGCCCGGACCGGATTGTGTCCAATCTGAAGATTGCATCCGAGCTGGGCAAGGAGGTAGTCCTCCGGAACCCCCTGATTCCGGGCGTTAACGACGACGCGGAATCTGTGAAGCGAATTGCGGAAATCGCCCTCGAATGCGGCACACCACGCATCAATATCCTGCCATTCCATCAGATGGGCGCCGGAAAATGGAATCAGATTAGCCGTCCTTACGAGTTC
>CAVGMK010000152.1:0-6291 GCA_963630135.1 Oscillospiraceae bacterium | reverse complement strand
CTCCGAATACTTCGACGAAAAGGTCGGACGCACCGTTCATTACTGCAGGCTGCGCCTGGAAATCCGGCGAAGATGCTACGAACGCCTGAACCTTCACGAACTGTTTTACCTTATCCAGGTCGCCGACCTCCTTCTTCAGCTGAGCAATCAGATTGAGGCCGGCCAGGCGTGCTGCCTGATATCCTTCTTCCTGCGTCAGATCCGAGCCGACCTTACCGAATACAACTGGCTTTCCTTCCTGGAACGCACCGGCGCCCGAGAAGAACAAGAGGTTTCCGGTCTTACGGCAGGTTACGTAATTCGCCATTGGTGTCGGCGCTGCCGGCAATGTCAATCCCAATTCTTCAATTCTTTCTTCAATCTTCATTTTCAATTCCTCCTTCTGTATTACTCATGAATTCATTCATCTTATTCAGTCGATCTTTCCCTATCGTCAATGAACGATGCGATGTATATCCGCACAAATGAGGAAAGTCTCGACTTCCAATAGGTGCAACTGTATATCTGTCACTCTTTTTGCATATTCCTACGCATATCCAATTCTTCTCATGCATGTAGTTACTTCTGCGAAATTCCGTTCTTCCATACCTGTACTGGCGCTTTGTACATAACCGACAAGTCGGATACCGGGTCTCCATCTACGAGAATCAGATCTGCTTTCATCCCTGGCTTGATTTCGCCGACATCATTCAGATTCGCAATCCGTGCGCTGTTCACAGTCGCCTGCAACAGGATGTCGAGATTATCCATACCGCAATATTCTTTGCGGAAGCGGAACTCCACGCCATTTGCATACTGCGGCGACATCGGTGCGGAATCCGTTCCGAATCCGAGCATTGCACCTTGTCGATACGCATATCCAATGGTCTTGGCGCAACTTTCCAACATTGGAGTCAGGCGTGCAAGCCAGAATTCACGCTCTGCAGGTTCCGTCTGGCTAACATACATGGCCGCCAGCGTCGGTACCAGATAGCAATCTTCTGTCATAAGCAGGAGATCCGTCGTTTCCTCACTCAGGTAGGTTGCATGCTCAATCGTGCGCACGCCGGCTCTAATACATTCCCGAATTGCACTGTCTGCATGGCAGTGCGCCGCTACGTATAATCCATTGGCGCGCGCCGTATTCACGGCCATTTGAATTTCTGTCGAATCCATTATCGGATGTTTCGGCACGCCGGTTGGCGAGAATGCGGAGCCGGATGCATAGATTTTGATGAAATCCGACTGTGCCGCCACTTCTTCTCTTGCGGCTTTCCGGAATTCCTCCGGCCCATCACAGTAATGGGTAATTCCTTCTACCCCGCCACTTGCTGTCACGCTCGGCATAAGGGTGTTTCCGCAAACGAGCATATCTGGGCCGGACATAACGCCCCGGTTAATCAATTGCTTTACGTAATTTGCGCTTCGCCCAATACTTCCACAGTCCCGAATCGTCGTAAATCCATACGACAAGTAGCGATTCGCCTGTTCGGCGGCTTCTACGAGAAGCTGCTTGGGGTCATTTGACTGCATGACCCCAACGCCTCCCAGGAAAGTGATATGGGTATGGAGGTCAATTAATCCCGGTAGCAGTGTCATGCCCTGGCAGTCATAGACGTCTGAGGTATCATTCATTTCTGCTACCTCGGATGCGCACGCCGAGACGGATTTAATTTTACCCGATTCAATCTCCACGCAGCAGTCTTCCCCCGCAACACCGCCGGTGAAAGCCTCATGGAGCTTACAATGTTTCAATATCATAGTCTCCTCCTATTGCGGGTCTTGTTCAATGAAGGCCCTTAACTCCGCAGCCAGTTCTTCCACCATGCCCTCACCCACGTAAGACGCATGCCCGGACTCCAAGACGGCATGGCGCACACGTTCCGCCGGCAGGTCGAATTGGGATAGGTAATATGTCACGAAATCGAACGTTGACTGCAAATCATAATATCCGTTCACGAACAGCATCCGGACGTCCGGACGTCTTGTCATCAGTTCGACCGGCAGGGTCAATGTGTCTTTCTCATAACCACGATAATCCCATTGGAGAGCGATATTCATCATATCCGTCGCCATTGCACGGTCCGGCGGGCACAACTCGCGCGCGATATATTCCGCCAGCGCCTGGTCATAGACAGGCCCTACCGCCGCCATGAAAGCATCCTGCTTCATGTCCGGTTCAATAATTCCCGCGCTGGCCATCGTGTTCTCGCTGTATTTTTCCAATGCGTTCGGTCGATACAGTAGTCGCGCATCGTATGTGCTCACCACTGCGCCCGGACAGCACCCCAGCAGGAAATCCACTTCGCCGAAGCGCAGCTTATGCTCATCCAGGAATCCCGGATCCATTCCGGTAAAAGTAGCCAATCGCTCCAGCACAGACTTCCGACTCTCCGCCGGCAACCGGTTCCCCATCAGGAGGGCGTGCGCATAATCTCCGTAAGCAAAATCCATTGCGTCCTTCACAAAGGTATCACGGTCACAATCATTCTGATGATGGTGATACCAGCACACTGCCGCATTGGCGCCAAGTCGTCTGACGTTCGGTTCTACCACAAGAGTCGTTCGTGCACCCACGTTCAGGGATGTACCGATGTGAATGATACCCTGGAGATCTACATTTTCCGGAAGCACGTCTGCCAGCGCAACATTTCGAATGGTTCCGTAGCTTTCTCCCAGCAAGTACACCGGTGATTTCTCACGATTGTTCTCCCGAAGCCAGGTACAGATGAAGTCCGCAAAGTCTCTGGCATCACCGGCAGTGGAATAATGCCGCGAAGCAGCCTCTTCGTCTAGAAGTCTCGCCCAGCCGGTTCCAACCGGATCAATCAGTACGATGTCATATCTATCCAGCAGGAAGTTCGGGTTTGATACCAGCCGGTATTTCGCCGGCCGCTCAAGTGCGTCTGGATATCCCTCTACGTCCACAAGCTCCGGTCCCAGCAGTCCCATGTGAAGCCATGCGCTGGCTGCCCCCGGTCCGCCGTTGTAAGCAAAGATTACGGGGCGTTCTGTTGCCTCCGGAGTTTCCGAAGCAGACTCATTATGCCATCCGCCCAGGTAAGAATAGCTGAACATCGTCGCTTCCGGTTTTCTTTCCGGATGCCCGGTTTCTGGCTTTCCCATCTTCCCTGCAGTCGAATTATCGTCGAATGCGTACAGCACGTGTTCCGCCAGTCGAATTCGGTAACGCAAACCTTGTGGTGTTTGTTTCTCGCCCTCCCAGAAATACGGAACGAACTCACTCATTTTCTTGCCTCCTATTCGAATACAGCGAAGAAGCGTTCGATGTCTTCACGATTATTATAGATGTGGAAGCTCATTCGCATGCTTCGCTCGCCATTTTCGTCCGGTGTGCCGAAGTGTGCAAAGACACCAGCCGCTTCCAACATTTCATTGGTGACCGGACAATCTTTCGTTGCCTTGATACATACAATTTGACACCGATTCTCTGCGGGAAAATTATACGCGAGACGAAGGCCCTTCGTCTGCTCCACGCGTGCCATGAATTCTTCCGCCAATGTACAGACATACTGCTCTACGGCAGCTGGGCCCAGTATCTCATTCTGCATCGCTACCAGCCCCAGGCCATACACACCATCCGCATGCGGATATCCGATTTCAAATCTGCCGGCGTCCTCCCGCAAGCTCAATTCTTCCTTATCGGTGTTAAAACGATCTGAATCTGACATCCAACCGGCACCCCAGTGGCGAATCAGTGGCTGGAGCCTCTCGCTAATGTAGGCATAGCCGGTTCCGCAGAAATTCATCATCCACTTGTAGTCATTTCCTACCAGAAAATCTACGCCCCAGCGTTCCACATCCACCTGCAGGGCTCCCAGCGCTTGAACCGCGTCCACGAAGAGCAGGATGTTCCGTTCCCGGCACATTCTCGCCAGCTTATCCATGTCGATGCGATAGCCAGTCTTGCTTTCCACCAGATTTACGGTGATGGCGCGCGTGTGCTCATCGCACAGCGCCATCAACTGTTCCGGCGTAATCATGCCGTCCACAGGTTCCGCATAGCGAACTTCCAGACCCTCCGTTGCACGCTTCTGCCATGCAAAACGGTTGCCAATCCATCCATGATTCATCGTCACCACGTTGTCTTCTGGCGCATAATCTATAGCCTCCGTCACCATGCTGAACAACTGCGTGGAGCTCTGGCCAAATGCGATTCGATCCGGTGCACCATGAATCATTCGACCGATGGCCGCCTTGGAGCGGTTCATCATCTCCAGTGTGCCCACATCCGCATCATCATAGTGCCACACAGAATCGCCGCCTTGGAGATATCTGTCATCCAGATATCTCCTTACACCATCGTATACAACCGTCGGTACCAGGCCCGTGCTGGCCGTCTCGAAATATGCCCATTTCTTGGTTACCGGCACCTGCTTTCTAAAGTCTTCTATCGATTTGCTAAAATCAATCATTTATCTTACCTTTCTAGTCCGTCTCGTCGGACAATTCGATTATTGGAAAGATTTTTCTTTCTCTTCCCAGGCTTCGTGAGGCTCCTTCATGTAAGCGATAAGATCCACGCCCTTGTTCTTCAGATATTTAACGCGAATGAAGAAGTACACATAACCGATTACGTATACCGCGAGGATTCCCAGAACTGCCCCCTTGCTTAGCGTAGCTGCCATCTGAATGCTGAGGTACAGGCACACCACAAACGTCGCGATGGAGAGAACATAGGCCACCTTTTCATTCATGTGAAGAGACGAATTATCGCAGCTCTTCGGATACTTCTTGTGTGCGAAGAATGGAGCTACCGTATTTGGCAATTCTGCAATCGTATTGCAGAAGGAGAAGATGGTCATAACGACGCCGAAGGTTGCTCCGGTAGCGCAAATTCCAATAGCAATTGCCATAACCAGGAACAGACTCCAGTACGCGATACCATGCTTATTCTTCTTTGCCAGGATTTCCGGGAACACTTTATTCTCTGCGGAGGATTCCACCAGTGCCACGCAAGCCAACGCTACCGGTACCAGCGACGTGATGATTCCACAAATCGGCCCGCCAACAATGAAGAATGTCAGAAGAGCTGGGGACATGAAATGCGATGCGACATCGGAGAGTGATGTTACCTCTGCGGAAGGAACGACACCAATAGTTACAACTGCCATCAGTACATATACAATGGCGACAATCGCCGGACAAAGAATCAACGCCAGTGGTACATTTCTTCCCGGATTCTTTACATCGTCCGCTACATATGCAACTGAGCTAGCACCGGACAAAGAGGAGGTCAGCACACCTACAGCCGCCGCCAGTGAGCTAAAGGTAACTCCCGGACGAACAATTTCGCCGAAAGTCACATTATCTGCATCAATGTTCGGAAGTCCAAGGAATACATATAGCGCAATCGCTATAAGCAGGAGAACAACCATCACATTGCTCAGATTCACCGTTGTCCTGTTGCCGAACCAAGCAACTACCGTAAATACAACGAGAAGCCCTACCGCCGCAACCGTACTGTTGATGTTCAAGCCAGGAAACAACGGCTCCATGTACATGGCGAAAAGCACGCCGAACAGCGAAACCATCGTTGGCATCAGCAGCGTACCGAACGAAATAAACGCGCCAGCAATCGGATGAATGAGCTTTGCTGCCCACAGGAACTGCGCTCCACTGGCAGGTAATGCTGCGGCAGTATATGTAAGCGCCAGCGCTCTCAGAATGACAACAAGAGCTGCACCAATCAGTGCCCATACAACACCTGCGCCATACTCATTTGCAACAGTCGGAAGTGTCCCGAAAATGCCGGATCCGACGATACAACCGATGCCCATCAGCAATGCGCCGAGCAGGCCAATTTTCTTCTTTTCCATAGTTCTCGTCCTTTCTTTTTTCGATATCCTGTGAATTAGCTGAAACCCAGTGAAATAAGAGCCTAGGATTATGTTACTGACTTGAATTTATACCGTCATAAATAACGGTTCGTTACCGATTTTCTTACGGCCTTATCGTGCAAGTCATTTCCACTAGTAGTCTAGCTGATATCGCCACTGATATCATCAATAACTTAATCAGATGCTATCACTGGTGATATCAGTTGTCAATCCCTCCGTTGAAATTTTTTATAGCCTCCGACTCCATTGCAGAATTTCATGAAAAAAGCATCTTCCCCATGGAAGATGCCCATTTCCTCACTTACTCATTTCACCACTGTGCCTGTTCATCCTGGCGCATTTCACCTTTGTGCGTTAAAAAAATACCCCCGGTACCGTTCGCTCCATCGGAATACTGATTCGCACCATCTATATTTTTAGCAACTTGGCGCTCGACTACACATTCGAAATA
>CAVGMK010000151.1:0-6459 GCA_963630135.1 Oscillospiraceae bacterium | reverse complement strand
GAATCCGGCGCATCATCGGGATACCGCCAGAGAAACCGTCTCCGGAGAATTGCCGCTGCGATTCCGGAAAAGTAAGCGAATCGAACTTATTTTTAGCAAAAAAAGGAGCCTGACGGCTCCTTTTTCATATGCATAATTTTCCGATTCCGCGAATTACTCCTGAATCAGCAGCTGCGCAATCTGCACGGCATTCGTCGCTGCCCCCTTGCGCACCTGATCACCGCAGCACCAGAGGTTGATGCCGTTCTCATTGACGAGGTCGCGGCGGATGCGGCCAACAAAGACGAGGTCCTGATCGCTGGTCTCAATCGGCATTGGATAGCGGTTGTTTGCGGTATCGTCCACGAGCTTGCAGCCGGAGGCTTCCGCGATGGCTTTGCGGACGTCGTCCAGCTCCAGGTGGTCCTCCGTGATGACGTTCACGGAGATGGAGTGGGAGCGCTCTACCGGCACGCGCACGCAGGTGCAGGAAACCTTGAGCTCCGGCAGGTGCATAATCTTGCGGCCTTCATTCTGGAGCTTCATTTCCTCGGAGGTGTAGCCGTTCTCGCCAAAACCGCCAATCTGCGGCAGCAGGTTGAAGGCAATCTGGTAAGGGAAGGTGCTGCAGGTGAATTCTTCGCCGGCCAGAATCTTCCGGGACTGGTCGTACATCTCCTGCGGTCCCTTGATGCCGGCGCCGCTGACTGCCTGATAAGTGGAAGCGTACAGCGCATCGATTTTCGACAGTTTGTTGATTGCGTTAATCGCAACCAATGTGATAATCGTGGAGCAGTTCGGGTTCGCGATGACGCCCTTGTTCTGGAAGGCGTCTTCCGGGTTCACTTCCGGAACGACCAGCGGTACATCCGGATCCAGGCGGAATGCGCTGGAGTTGTCGATGTAGGTGGCGCCGGATGCCTTGATGGCCTCGACGAACTTCTTGGAGATGTCGTTCTCGGCAGCGCCCAGTACGATGTCCATGCCTTCGAATGCCGAATCAGCGGCTTCCATGATGGTGATGTCGCCGTATTTCTCAGTCTGAATCACTTTGCCGGCGCTGCGGCTGCTTGCCAGCAGGCGCAGCTCGTTAATCGGGAAATCTCTTTCCTGAAGAACCTTCAGCATTTCCATTCCTACGGCGCCCGTTGCGCCCAGTATTGCGACGTTGTACTTCTTCATGTCTATACTCCTTCTATTACTTAATTACTCCGGGATAATAATCCGTTACTTCGCGAAGCTCTCGTACAGCACGCGGATGGCGTTCTCGAAATCCTCGGTGAATACGCCGACCATGATATTAATCTCATCCGAGCTCTGCTCGATGGTGCGGATGTTAATCTTGTTGGCTCCCAGTGCGCCGAAAATCTTGCCGGAGATACCGGTTCGGTAAGCCATCTGACGACCCACGATGGCAATCAGGCTGATGCCATCCTGGACATTGATATCCGATACCTGGCATTCGTGCTTGATGTCAGCGATGACGTCGTATTTGACCGGTTCCAGCTTCGCGGACGGTACCACGATGGAGAAGCTGTCGATGCCGCTCGGAATCTGGGTGACGGAAATCTTGTAACGCTCCAGCACCTGCAGCACCCGGCGGATGTAGCCGACATTCTCGCTCATGTTCGCCTTATGGATGTTGATGAGGGAGAAGTCCTTCTTCCCGGTAATGCCGGTGATGAAGCGGGATGCCTCTTCTTCGCTTTCCTTCCCGAACGACTCCCGGATGATAGTTCCCGGCGCCGACGGGTCGTTGGTGTTCCGGATGTTCACCGGAATATCCTTGCGGCGAACCGGTACGACGGTATCCTCGTGAAGCACAGCCGCGCCCATGTAAGACAGCTCGCGGAGCTCCGCATAGGTGACGCGCGCAATCGGCTTCGGATTCTCGACGATGCGAGGATCGACCATCAGGATGCCGGACACATCCGTCCAGTTCTCATAGATATCCGCTTCAAGGGATGCCGCCGCGAGGGCACCCGACACGTCGGATCCACCGCGGGTGAAAGTCTTGATATCGCCGTTCGGCAGCGCACCGTAGAAGCCCGGAATGACAATCCGGTCGTAGACCTTGTGAATCTCCTGCAGCTTCTCTTCGGTCTTCTCGTAATCCACTTTGCCGTCGTAGCCGAAGCACACCCAGTCCTTCGAATCGACGAACTGATAACCGAGATATTCCGCCATCAGCTTGGCGTTCAGGTACTCACCGCGGGAGACCAGATAATCCACGGACATGCGCTTATTCATGCTCTCGCGGATCTCGCGAAGGTCGGCGTCGATGTCCAGCGTGAGCTGGAGGTCGTCCCGAATTCCGCGGTACCGTGCCGTAATCATGTCGAAAATCGGATCCGGCGACACGTCATATTTCAGATGTGCCATGCACAGGTACAGAAGGTCCGTAATCTTGTTGTCCTCGGAATTTCTTCGGCCCGGGGCAGATACTACCACGACCTTGCGGGCGTCATCTGCTTCAATGATGGACTTCACCTTGGCGAACTGCGATGCGTCGCTGAGGGAAGATCCACCGAATTTCGCTACTTTAAGCATATTTCTCTACTCCTTATAACCTGCGGCGAATGCGCCGTCGAATTTCTGGACGAGGGCGTGAGCCTCTGCCACTGGCATCGTGGTGGTCTTGATGTGCTGGTACGCGCCACGCGTCTCCGCCTTGTCCACCAGCTCAGCCGGGAACGTCTCAGCTGCCTGGATTCGGAAATAGTACGGATGCGACTCCAGCGAATTGTCCACCTGAGAGGAAACCGCTACTGCGTCGGTTGCGGCGCTGAATTCAATGCCGTCCTTGATGTCGATGATGTCCTGCACCAGGGATGTGCCGGTCGGCATCTTGCCGGCGCCCTGGCCGTAGAAGCTGAGCGTGCCGACGTTCTTGCCGGTCAGTGTAATCAGGTTGAAGTTGGTGCCTACGCTGGCTTCCAGCACCGCCGGCGTCAGCAGGGTCGGCTCCACGTAAGCGCAGATGGTGCCGTCATGCAGGCACGCGTTCATCAGCAGCTTGCAAGTGTAGCCGTTCTCATTGAAAAGCTCCACGTCTGCAGCGGTGATGGTACGGATTCCCAGTACCGGTACGTCTTCTTCCTTCACATCGGTGTCAAAAGCAAGGTTCGCCGAGATCACACACTTCCGCTGGGTATCCCAGCCGTCGATGTCCGCACTCGGGTCGCGCTCCGCATAACCCAGCGACTGTGCCTCACTCAGCACGTCCTCGAAAGCGGATCCGTTCCGGTGCATATTGTCTAAGATATAATTGCAGGTGCCGTTCACGATGCCGTGTACTTCCTCAATCGTGTCGCAGCGTCTGGAGCGCTGGAGGTTGTACAGCCACGGAATACCGCCACCGGCAGCCGGTGTGAAGCGAATCGAGACGTGATTCTCTTCGGCGCACTTTGCCAGCTCCTCGTAGCATGCACTAATCAGTGCCTTGTTCGGAGTGACAACATGCTTGCCTCTCTGAAGTGCTGTCATCACGTATTCGAAGGATGGGTGAATGCCGCCCATGCACTCTGCAACCAGGTCAATCGTCGAATCCTCCAGAATGACATCGATATTGCCGGTCACCAGATCACCTAGCTCCGGGAATTCCCGGCGGTCGAAAATGCGGGTGACTTCGACACCCGCTGCGGATTGAATGGCTTCATAGGCACCGCGTCCCACCGTGCCAAATCCAAGAATTGCAACGTTCATCTGCTCCATTATTTGTTCTCCTGTTGTTGATTTTCTCCTGATGTATACAGCGGTATACAGCGTATTCTATCGCACATTGTACTTTCGTACAATGTACTTGTAATTTTAACGTACATAATGTATCATATTTATACAAAATTTACAATATAATCGGGTTAAAAACAACAAAAAAGGGTGTAAAATGACAAATTATTTAAGTACCAGAAATGCGGAAGTGAAAATTAGCGGATCTCAGGCTATTATCAACGGCCTTGCACCGGATGGCGGCCTGTACGTTCCGGAGAATCTGAATGAAATTGAACTGGATTATCATGATGTCATCAATCAGGACTATCAAGGGATGGCACGCACGGTCTTCTCGAAATTCTTCACGGATTTCGACGCGGACACCATTCAGGAGATTATCTCCCGAAGCTACACGAATAAGTTCACGACGGACGACATCACGCCGCTAGCCAAGGTGGCGGACGCGTTCGTGCTGGAGCTCTATCACGGACCAACCTGTGCCTTCAAGGACGTAGCGCTCTCCGCACTGCCGAACCTCATGACGGCTTCGCTGAAGCTCAACGATTTCCATGACGAGATTCTGA
Organism: Oscillospiraceae bacterium; assembly: GCA_963630135.1. GTDB lineage: Bacteria > Bacillota > Clostridia > Peptostreptococcales > Anaerovoracaceae > Mogibacterium_A. The sequence continues at coordinate 2,185 of CAVGMK010000151.1, read as the reverse complement.
TTCTGACCGCGACCAGCGGAGACACCGGCAGCGCCGCTCTCCACGGCTTCTCGGACGTCCCGGGCACGAAGATTATTGTCTTTTACCCGGAAGGCGGAACCTCGGAGACACAGAAACTGCAGATGGTGACGCAATCCGGAAAGAACACCTGTGCGACGGCTGTTCGCGGCAACTTTGACGATGCGCAGACCGGCGTGAAGAAGCTCTTTCGTGAGATTCCGAAGCCTTGCGACGGCGTATCGCTCTCGAGCGCGAACTCCATCAACATCGGCAGACTGGTGCCGCAGGTGGTCTACTACTTCTCGGCGTACAAGCAGCTCCTGGAGATGGGCGAGATTCAGGACGGGGAGAAGGTGAACTTCGTGGTGCCGACCGGCAACTTTGGCGACATCATGGCCGGCTACCTCGCACGCAGAATGGGCCTGCCGGTAGGACGCCTCGTGTGCGCCTCCAACTGCAACGACGTGCTGACTGAGTTCCTGGAGACGGGCCATTACAATCGCAAAAGACCGTTCCACAAGACGACATCGCCTTCCATGGACATCTTGGTGTCATCGAACCTGGAGCGCCTTCTGTACTTCGTGTGCGGCGCAGAGCGGACCCAAATCTACATGGATCTTCTGTCGAAGCAGGGCGAATATACCATCACGGATGCGGAGCTGGCGGAGATTAACGAGGTCTTCAGCGGTGTGGCCTGCAGCGACGAGCGCGGTGCAAAGGCCATCGGCGACATCTTCCATAGCGAGAAATATCTGATGGACACCCACACGTCCATCGCCTGGGCGGCTTACGAGGAATGCCGCGATGCCGGCGAGGAGTGGGCGCAGGGCAAGACCGTCGTGCTCTCGACCGCATCGCCGTATAAGTTCTCCGATTCGGTGCTCAGAGCACTGGGCGAGACACCAAGCGCCTCCGATGAAGCTAACATGGATATGCTGCAGAAGGTGACCGGCATCGATGCGCCGAAGCCGCTGCAGGGTATCTTCCAGCGGGAGGTTCGCCACAAGGATGTCATCGACGTGGATGAGATGAAGGCTTACGTGGTGGCACGTGCGGAAAAGTAATATTTAATATGCCAAATTCATAAACTATTGAAAAATTCTATAGAAAAATGGGCGAGAGCCGGGTCTGACATCTCGTCCATTTTTTATTTCCTTGTATTTTATGATTGAAAAGGTTAAAATATTGACATATGGATTATTGAAAAGAATGATAGGGGAGTATATGGATTTCAAGCAGATTGAGGCATTTGTCAATGTCGTTCGCTACAAGAGTTTCAGTCGTGCAGCGGACGCAACATTTTTCACACAGCCCACGATTAGTACGCATATTGGCATTCTGGAGAAGGAACTCGGAACGAAGCTTCTGGACCGGAAGGGCAGAACCGTCGAGATGACCCCGCAGGGTCGCCAGTTCTACAAATACGCGGTAGAAATGGTGAACACCCGCGCGCTGGCCATCGCTGCACTAGACAAGGAGAGCGACAAGGTGGAAGGCGTCCTGGAGATGCAGACATCCTCTATTCCGGGAATTACATTCCTGCCACAGAAGATGACCAAGTTCCGGGAAGAGCATCCAAGAGCACAATTCTATGTGACACAGTCCGACAGTGCGACAGTAGTGGAGAACGTCATTGAGCGTCGCGGTGAACTGGGATTCATCGGAGAGAAGGGCAACAACCCGAACATCGAATACAACAAGATATTCTCGGATCGTTCCGTGCTGGTTGTATCGAATGATATGTTCCCAGACGTTACCGAGGTGGAAGTGGACGATATCATTGGACTGCCGTTCATCTGGAGAGAGAGCGGATCCGCAACGAGAAAGTCCTTCGAGGATGCGATGGTGAAGCGGGGATATGACCGGGCCAGCTTCGAGATTGTGGCTATGTTCAATGACTTGGATTCCGTTATCAGCTCCGTGGAAGCGGGACTCGGCGTGTCCATCTTGTCTGAGCAGACCGTGGCCAATCTGTCCTCCCGTAAGATTCACAACGTGGCCATCAAGGATTTCGCCGTGAACCGGGATTTCTACATGATTAACATGAAGAGCGTGGCATTATCGCCGGTTGCGGAAGCCTTCAAGCAGTTCATCTTAGATGAGAAGATGCGTTAAGCCTGCCGGTCGAAGGCATTGCGATGCAGGGCATCGATTACGGTCATCAATTTTGGGTTGTGCTACCCTC
>CAVGMK010000150.1:0-6516 GCA_963630135.1 Oscillospiraceae bacterium | reverse complement strand
CAGCGAATCCAGCTCTGGAACCGAGGCTGGCGGCTCCGGCAGCGAATCTGGCAGCGGTAGTGAGTCCGGCTCTGGTAGCGAATCCGGCAGTGGCGAAGGCGGCGAATCCGGCGGCGAAGTAACGCCGGATCCGGAACCGGTTGTCAAGCTGGGCTGGGTAACCGAAGACGGCAAGACGTATTATTACGACACGGAGAATCACTTCGTCACCGGCATGAAGAGCATCAGCGGGAAGAAATATATCTTTGCCAGTGATGGCGTGTTGCAGTGCGGTATCGCCAAGTACAGCGGGAAATATTATTACGCGGACGCGAAAGGTGCCTTGCGGACGACGAAGGGTTTCGTCACCGTAAGCGGGAAGAAATACTACGTGCAGAGCGGTGGTGTAATCATTACGTCACGTACTTTTACCCTATCGAAGAAGAAGTACCGGGCTGCCGGCAACGGGCAGATTAAAACCGGGGTCTACAAATGGGGCAGCTACTATTACTACTCCGACTCGAAGGGCGTGGTACGGACGAAGAAGGGGCTGTTCCGCTGGAACGGCAACACGTACTATTCGTACAAGGGCGGCAAGCTGGCGACGAGCAAGTTCATCAAGTCCGGCAAGTATTACTACCGGATGCAGGCCAGCGGCGCGGCGTACCGGACGGCTTTCAAATATCACGAGGTGACAATTAAGCCGAATTCGAAGACCGGCGCGATTACGAAGAGCCAGTACAAGCGGGCGTCGTACGGGCCGTATCAGTACAAGAAGTACATTCTGATTGACTTAAGTGACCAGACGCTGAAGTACTACGTGAGCGGCAAGGTGAAGCTGTCCAGTCCGGTCGTTACCGGCGGGCCGGGCGCGCGGACGCCCACCGGGAAGTTCAAGGTCGGGCGCAAGTCACGCAATACCAAGCTGGTCGGGTCGGATTACGTGACGAAGGTCAGCTACTGGATTCCGTTCATCGGGCAGGCGTATGGGATGCATGATGCGTCGTGGCGGTCGTCTTTTGGCGGCTCCATCTACAAGTATTCCGGGTCGCACGGCTGCGTGAATATGCCTTATGCCAAGGTGAAGAAGCTGTACGGCATGGTCTCCAAGGGGACGATGGTGATTGTGCGGAAATAAGTAACGAAGGATATCTCCTCGCAATGTGGGCGGGAGATATCCTTTTTTTTACCGCGAATGCGGCTATCTATTGATGAATGTGTCTGGATTACATATTTTCATCCAGAATTTCCTGGGTGATTCTCAGGAACTGATCAATTTCCTCTGCAGTATGGCAGTGTAACGGAGACACTCTTACAATACCATGCACGCCTATCGAATTAACCTGCCTCGAAGAATAGTGGGATGCATCGATTCTCTCGTGTACCACCACGCCTTTCTCCTCGTATTTTCTTGCTGCCTGCTCCGGCGTCAGCTTATCAAATACCATCGGCAGGATGAGGTCATATTGACTCAGGTCGCGAAGTTCAATCGGAACCGTCACGCCCTGCATTGCAAGCACGCCCGGCTGTTCCTCCGAACCGTACAGCATGCGATAGAGAAGTGCTCTTTCATGCAGCTTAATGGCTTCCATACCCTTTACATATAAGGTCCGCCGGTCTGTTTCATCCTTCAGGAAATACTTCCCCAGCTCCACAACGTAGTCAAAAATAGCAGACAGATTTGCATACATTCCCGGGGCGCAGCCACCAAGCTCCCAATTGCTCTGGGGATCCTTGATGACTTTTCTATGCGGAAGATTCATCACTCTCTCGCTGATCCAACCGGTACCAAGACCTCTTACTCCGCCGAACTTATATGGTGCGAAATTAACGGCATCTACCGGTGTCGTCTTCATGTCGACGATTCCATGTGGCGTATGCTGTACGGAATCGCATACGATGTACAGATCCGGTTTGATTTTCCTGGCTTCCCGTACGATTGTTTCCACATCTAATACTGCACCGGTGATATTGGAAGTCATCATCACCGCCAGCATACACGTATCCTGATCAATCAGTTTCAGCACGTTCTCCACCGGAACAATACCGGTTTCCGGATCCGTCTTTGCGACACGCAGCTCTTTACCGTATTTCTCCGCATTCGCTGCACAACCATCGAAGGCGGATGGGTGCTCCAGTTCTGTTGTAACGACATTGGTGCCCGGAATATTCTCGATAATATAGCCGGCAATATCGAACAGGATAATCGATGCCGTCATCGAATTAACAATGCAGCCATCCTGCGCATTGAACAGAGTACGCATGTCTTCCACGGCTTTCGCCCGAATAGCATCCAGATAATCCGAGGTCTTTCCACCGTGGCCGCCGCAGTTCGGGAAAGAATCAATCCTAGCAAACGCTTCTTCCGCCGGTTTCAATCTCAGGGATCCACCGGAATTATCGAAGAACAATCTTTCCTTCCCTGTTAACGGATCTTTATCCAGATAATAGAACTGTTCTCTTACAAATTGATGTAATTCTTCTGGCATGAACTGCCCACACTGTTTTACGTCTACCATTATTCTACCTCCTCTTTTCTTCTACCAATTCCAGTAATGATGCTTCCCAGGAATATGAGCAGCAAGAACATACAGTGGAAGCAGTATGGGATAATGTCGGTAAAATCAATATCGGTAATACCCGCTGCATTGGCAAATGTAAGGCACAGAATCGGACCTGTTCCGTACGGCAGAAGGCCGGAAATTCCGCAAGCCGTCGCATCCAGAATATTAGCGCCTCTTGTTCTGTGAATCTTGAATTGTTTCGTAACACGGCGAACCATCGGTCCGAAGAACATAACGGCCGGCGAGCTACCACCTGCACATGCGGTACAGATTGCGGTACCCAGCATGCATATGAGTTCTCCGCTTCTTTCCGTCTTTACGGTCTTCATCAGCGAATTCATCAATTTATCGAACGCACCGGAAACATTAAGAATCTCCAGAATCTGGAACAGCAGGATGATATACAGCAGCAGACTCATCATTCCGGAAAGCCCTGCTACGATTGGTCCTTCATTGGCAAACATACCTGCAACAGTTACCGTTCCGTCTTCCGCTACTTCTGAATATACCGGAATGGTGCGAAGTACCAGATTCAGAATAATTCCACAAATATCACATACGATTAATGTCGATACCAGATCCCAACCCTTGGCCATCATGATAATCATAAGGATTGGAATAAGAAGAAGTAGCAATGACAGCTTATGGCTTCCATCCGCTGCAATTTCCTCTGCGCCGGTTCCGGTGGTTGTCATGAATCCAAAAACAACGAATAACACTATCGAAATAGCGGCGGCGATTAACGAATAAGGAAGTCGTGTCCGCACAACATCCTTGATCTCCGCTTCCTGCGTCAGTGCAGAACCGATGGTCGTATCGGAAATAGGTGCCAGATTATCACCAAATATTGCGCCGGAAATAATCGCACCGCATACCAGGCCCACATCGCACTGCATCGCTGCCGCAACCGGAATCATAATCGGAGCAACGGCTGTAACCGAACCCGAAGAAGTACCGCAGGATGTAGAAATTAACATGCATGTGACGAAGCAGATGAGCGGAATGAACGCCACATTCAGATGCATCAGACTGGCAACCCATACTAGGGAAGAAACCAATCCACTCTGCCGCAGAAGCTGCGAAAGAATGCCGGCTAATAAGAATGCCGCAATGATTACTCCCAGCATGGTGTTGGATAGACCCCCTAAGGATATCTTTCCGAACGACTTCTTGTCTTTGCACAGAAGGAATCCAATCGCCAATGCCAGGAATGTAACCAGGGAGAATCGAAGGATTCCTCCCCCACCGATTCTGGTTCCCACCAGCATTCCGGCAATCATGAACAGGACTGGAATCCACGGACCGAAGCTGCCTCCATAGAATTCAATTTTCTTGTTCTCACTCATACACAGTATCCTCTCTTCCTGTATATAACCCTTAATATATTGGACAGCCTTAATATACCTTAGTATGAGCTAATCATAAAATTTCAATTTTCGCTTAAAAGTATCAGGAATTCCGATAATTCTTCCAGGAATGCGGTCTCAACATCTCGGAACAACTTCCCGTGTTCAATAATCTGGTATATTTTCCGGGTTTCCGGTGGCTCAGGCAACTCATATATATGATACTCACCGAACTTCTGCATTTTCTTCGCCCAATTCTTCGTAGCAAATTCCCAGCCCTGAAATTCTCGGATGAACTTCAGCGATTCGATATAACTATTCACTCTCATGCTTCCGACGAACTTGGTGTGCAAATGCTGTTGCCGCCATATATACAGGCTCATCAGGTCTCCCGCAGAATAGAACACTTCTTCTCTCGGGTCAATTGCATCCAGATTAACGACGTCATCGCATGTCTCCAGCTCTTTGCCGGAGATAATACACCAATGTTGCGTGTAGATTGGAGTGCAATCCACGCCCTTGTATCGGTCGTCATAAGAAGCAAATCCGATATTCGAGATTCCCCTGGATATAAGCTGATGCACATCCTCTGTATCCTTAATATTCAAGGAGAGGTGAATTTCCGGATGGTTTCTTTTGAAACTCACACAGAAGTCCTGCAGCACTTCGTAATAGAAGCTTTCATTAGACGCAATTCTGAGTTCCTGATATTGCTCCTGCTTCAGGCTTTCCAGCCTTTCCTGGGCAGACCGGATATTCTGACAGATTGGTAGCAGCTCCTCTCCGGCAACGGTAAGTTCCAGGTTACGCAGCCCTTTCTTCCGCTGGAACAGCTCGCAGCCCAGCTCGGTCTCTATTTGCTGAATTCGGGAGCTTACCGTAGATTGCGCCATATATAGATTTTTCGCCGCTTTACTGATATTCCTGGTTCTGATTACTTCCAATACAATGCTTGCATCTTGAAAATTCATCCTGACGCTCCTTTCCGTCGACGACTATAATCATTCATTCTCTGCCAATATCCCTGCATTTTCGTCTCTGCTGCTTGGCCATTTGCTCCATTCGGCCGGGATTCTCATCCGATTCCTACTTGCTTTTACCGCGCATGCTTCCCCTGCCGCGGGCGCCGCGCCTTCGCGTGCTTCGGCTGGCTCTTCGCTCTCTTCCCGGTTCCCGTGCTGTAGCCCAGCATGATAAAGAAGAACGGCGTCGTATAGAACATCGCCACGCCGAACAGCGACGAGATGAAATACGCCAGTGCCGCCGAGAAGGCCATCAGTGCGTACGGATCCTTCCACGCCGCGCCGAGGAGGTGCCGCAGGAAGATCAGGAGGACGCCCAGCGTGTAGCACACCGCCGCCGGCACGCCGAAGAAAAGCGCGTATGTCAGAATCTCATTGTGCGGATTCGCCACGCCGATTTCCTTCATCATCCGCGTCGCCGTGCCCTCGCAGCCGAAGCCCAGCAGCGGCTTCTCCCGGATGTATTCCACGGCTTTGACCCACTGCCCCCAGCGGTTGGTCCCCGCGCTGCCGGCGTCCTCGCTGCCGCTTAGAATCTTCCCAATGTCCCGAACCAGTATCACGAAATTCTCGAATTGCGAATTGAGAAGCAGCCCGCTGGCCAGCGGAAGCGCGATAATCAGCGCCGCCACCGACACCGCCCGCCACCGCGACCGCGGCAGCTTGATCAGCGCCAACACCAGCACCACAAGCAGGCTGACAAACGCGCCCAGAATCGCGCCGAACGTGTTGTTGATGAAGAGCACAACCATGTTCAGCAGCCCGCTCGCCAGCCCAAGCAGCTGCACCCACGCCTGGTCGCCCACCACGTACGCGGTCACGCCGACCATCAGCGCCATCGCCAGGAAATACCCGTAATGGTTACTGTTGAAGAAGATGGCGCTCAGCCCCTTCTTCCCGGTGTACGCCGCGATGTTGATGAAGAATTGATGCCCAATAGCCGTTATGCCCAGTACATCTGCGGTAAAAAGAAATGTCACCAGCACGAACTTCCGAATCTGCATCAGCTTGGTTCGGGCGGAGACGAAATAGTATATCAGGATGTATAACGCAAAATGGAAGATGCCCTGGTTCCGGTACGGCAGACCGTGAATGGCTTTGTCGTCGATTCCGTTGATCAGGGTGGACAGCGCCATCAGAATCAGGAAGCATCCGAAGAAGAGGAATTCCGGATTCCGCTGAAGCAACGGTTTCTTCTTCATTGGCACCATGTTCGAAAGGATGACATAAATGATGCCGATGATAATGATGATGAAATTTCCGAATTGAAAAAGCTCCGGGTACGTCGTGTACTGTTCCTTGCTCATGGACGAATCTGTCACCGCCAGGAAGAGTTCCCGAAGCGTGATGAGGATGACAATCATCGCCGGTATCGACGCCAGGAAATCCAGTATCCGACTCTCGGAGGAAGTGTATGCCCGCGCCTTCGAAGCGCTGTGCTTTCCGGCGCTTCGGCTACTGTGGCCCGTGGAATTCCTTTGTGCCCTCGGAGTTCTTCTGCTCATGGAAATATATTACCGTAGGGGTTCTGGGGTGTCAAGAAATGCGGGAATATCAGTGAGGACGTCAAACGAATCATTGGAATTGGGAAGTCCGAACTGAAAT
>CAVGMK010000149.1:0-6523 GCA_963630135.1 Oscillospiraceae bacterium | reverse complement strand
CATTTTATAGAATACCCCTATCCAATTTAATTTGCAAGATTATTTTGCCAGATGGAGCTTACCGCCAAAGGAGACAATCGCTCCCTTGATTTCAAGCACGGTTATTATAGCACTGACCTTACCGATGTTTTTGTTGAGTATATGTGCAAGCTCGTTCACATGGATGCCATCATTTCGTTCAACGATAGCAATAATTTCCGCTTCATCCTCGCCCAGCCGCATTGTCTCGTGCCGGAACTGCACCGGCTTCACGCCAAGGTCCTGCAGCAGGTCATCCATCACTACCAGCGGAATCGCGCCGTCCCGGATTAGCAGATTCGTGCCCATGCTGAACTGGCTGTTAATGTTTCCCGGCACCGCATACACGTTCCGCCCCTGCTCGTTGGCGAACTGCGCCGTAATCAACGAACCGCTCCCGATTCCGGCCTCCACCACCACGACGCTCTCACAGATTCCGCTCAGAATCCGATTCCGCGCCGGGAAGGAATACTTGCTCCCCGGAAATTCCGGCTCATACTCCGTCATCACCAGTCCTTCCGACGCAATCCGCCGGAAAAGCGGCCGATTCCGCTGCGGATAGATTCGGCCGAAACCCGTCCCCAGCACCGCAATCACCTTCCCCGCCTCCTCCAGCGCCCCTTCATGGGCAAACGTGTCGATTCCGTTCGCCAGCCCGGACACCGTCACGATACCGCTTCTCCCCAGATGCCGCCCAATCATGAGCGCTGTCTGTTGCCCGTACAGCGAGTACCTTCGCGATCCCACCACCGCCACACACTGCTCCTGCAGAAGGGCCAGATTTCCCATGCAATAGAGCCGTTTCGGCGCATTCCCAATGTCGCGCAGCCGTTCCGGATACCAGTCGGAATCCTGGTCAATAATAACAATTTCTTTTTCCATAATTCACCCTATATAATAGTACAAAGTTGCTTCTTATCTTGCCTTGTGCCGCCCGCTTTCCCCCTGCTACATAAGAGCTACGGCCAAAAATAAGTGTCATCTGTCAGACCATTCCGGCTAACGACGTACGGTAGCTGACGGCTTCCGATATGTGCTCGACTTCAATGACCGCCGATTGCTCCAGATCCGCGATGGTGCGCGCCACTCTCTGTACCTTGATGTACGTGCGTGGCGATAGATGCAGTGCCGAATAAGCCCGTTCCAGGAACTGCTTCGCCGCCGGAGATAGTGCCAGTTCCTGTACTTCCTTGTCAGTAAGCAGGCCATTGTACTGCATCCGACCCTGCTCGCGTGCGAATTTCAGCGCATTTTCCACCTGTTCCTTCATGCGGTGAGAACTCCATGCATTATCTGCCCCACGGCTCAATTCCGCGTAGGCGACCTTCTCCATGCGAATCAGGATATCGGTCCGGTCAAGGAGTGGACCGCTGAGCTTCCGCTGATAGTTCTCTATCTGGGCCGCCGTACAGCGGCACTCCTTATCTGGGTCTCCGTGAAAGCCGCATGGGCACGGGTTTGCCGCCATCAGCAGGCGGAATTTGCAGGGGAACCGATAGGCAGAACCCCGCCGAAAATGTGTAATACTCCCCTCTTCCATCGGAATACGCAATGCTTCAATGGTACCACGCTCGAACTCGCATAACTCATCGAGGAATAAGACCCCATTGTGAGCCAACGTGATTTCTCCCGGCAACGGATAGAGACCGCCACCCAGAAGGCCCGCACGACCAATGGAATGATGCGGTTTCCGGAATGGCGGCTTTGTCACCTGTCCTGCGGCTTCATCCAGCATCCCGGCAACCGAATAGATCACGGTACTGTCAATTATCTGTTCTTCCGTCAGATCTGGTAGAATCCCGGAAAATCGTCCGGCCAGCATCGTCTTGCCACATCCCGGATTGCCAACCATCAGCATTCCGTGATGACCCGCTGCGGCAATCATCATAGCGCGCTTCGCGTTCTCCTGTCCACGGATATCGCTAAAATCCGGTTCTTCCGCGCCATTCTTATGGCAATCTTCTCGGTTCTCTTTATCGCCCTTTGTTCGGCAAGATGCAAGCTTTCGCTTCGGCATCATTCCACGGACGGCATCCATCGTTTCCTGCAGATTCTGAACGCCGATGATTTCCAGGTTCCTCGCCAGCGACGATTCCCGTACATTACCTTCCGGTACGATAACTCTTCGAATGCCATTTCTTGCCATTCCTAGAATCATCGGTAGCACACCTTCCACCGGATAGACGTCACCCTGAAGAGATAATTCACCAATCACGCCAGTCCGCTCCAACTCCTGATTTCGCACATAACCCATCGCGGCCAGAATTCCCACCGCAATCGGAAGATCCAGATGCGTTCCGTTCTTCCGGATACCGGCCGGAATCAGGTTGACCGTCACTCTTCTCCGGGGATATTCGAAACCGGAATTCAGAATGGCAGATTTGATTCGCTCCCGCGATTCCATCACCACGGTGGACGCCAGCCCGACAATATTGACTTGCGGAAGGCCATTCGAAATATCCGCCTCCACCAGCACCGGGATACCGGCAATTCCTTCACATACTGCAGTATTCACATTGCTTATCATTACTATCGCCTGTCACCCTTTCCCTTAGAAGCAATTCGTCAACATTCCGATTTCAATTTCGATTACATCAAATTGAATCGGCACATCCCGGATTCCCTTGCTGGTAAGATAATACTTCGCAGTCATCATAATACGATGTTGCTTCTTCGCCGTCACCGATTCCGCCGGTGTCCCATAATCATCTCCGCATCTTGTCTTTACCTCCACAAAATGATAGCAATTGAATTTTCTGGCGATAATATCAATTTCGCCGGAACGACATCTGAAATTCGTCTCCATAATCTGATACCCCTGAGTAAGCAGGTATCTTGCGGCCATCTCTTCGCCTAAGTTTCCGATTTCTCTTCTAATTGTCATAAGGTACCTCCTTCGTATGTAGGATAGTTGTGTAGGACAGTTGTATCACATTTCAAATGTGAAATGTTGCGGTTTGGAGAAAAGGGACGGAAACGGCCAATTAAAGTACCAAAACAGCCCATTCGTAAACTCTTCTTCCTGTAAGCAAAGTTTTCCACAGGTGGTGCAAGGCAAGACATACATCTTAATACTCTCGAAAGACTTGTGATGTAAGCCTTTACGGATTGCGAGCTTCTTCTGTCTTCCCATTTACGCGCATAGAAAAAGAACCACCGCAAGGGGTGGTTCATCGGTAAGCTGTGGATAACTTGCCCTTTTCCTACAGCACAAATTTCCGGATAGTTTTTGCTACGCCATCGTCATCATTGGATTCGGATACATAATCCGCAGCGGCCTTGACTTCATCCCAGGCATTTCCCACGGCAACGCCGAATCCGGCATATTCAATCATGCTGATATCATTGCCGGCATCGCCGAAGCTCATAATCTGTTCCCTCGGTATTCCCAGCTGGGCGGAAAGTACTTTTAGCGCATAAGCCTTCGTCGAATTCAGACCGCCGATTTCAATATTGTTCTTCACCGAGGAGGTTACGTGGCAATCCGGTAAGCGATAGAGCACCGGCGTCATTTCTTCCCGGCGTGCGTCGTCGTAGAAGAAGAAATTGATGTTCTCCAGCTCCGTGCGGTGCTGCTGCATGAAGTCAAGGAGGTTATCCACCGGATTTCGTGTCGACATGACGTATTGCTTGTTCCGATAGATGCTTCCGTTAATGCAAATGTCATCGTATAAATCCTGCCCGATGAACGGCTTGCCGTCCCAGAAAGCCTCCAGCATCAAGTTTTCCTTCTTCGCCAGGGCGATTGCGGCATCTACCGTGGTTGGATCGATATAATTCGAATAGATGAAACCCGGCTTCGTCCGGTCTGTGATGTGCGCACCGTTGGAGGAAATGGCATAGCGGAGCCCGCGAATGGCCAGGACTTCCGGTGCAATCGAATCGAAAGCGCGGCCGGATGCCACTACCACTTCAACGCCCGCATCGATGGCCGCTTCAATGGTCTGCTTATTATTCGCAGAAAGCGAATTGGCGCTGTTCATGGTCGTTCCGTCCAGATCCAGTGCGATTAAACGAATATCCATATTATCGTATTCCTCCGTATTATGCTTATCATTATGTTCGTCAGGTTCTTAAAGGTCCTCGAATTCCTAAGGATTATCTGGTAATTCTAATTTCTCCGGTTTCTCTGGCTCATCAGGCACTTCACATACTTCAAGTCTTCATGACTCTCCTGATTTCAGGAATTCCTTAAGCATTATAAAAAGCTGCCGTTCTCACGGCAGCTTTGCGAACAATCCAGATTATTCCTCGTCCTGTGCTTCTGCATCCTCTGCGTCATTCAGAGTTGCCTTGATGCTCAGGCTGATTCTCTTTCTATCAGGATCAATGTCCATAATCTTTGCCTTGATTTCCTGACCCAGGCTCAGCTCATCGGAAACATTCTCTACTCTCTTGTTTGCGATTTCGGAAATGTGAACCAGTCCATCCAGACCAGCTTCCAGCTCAACGAAAGCACCGTACTCTTTAATCTGAACAACCTTACCGGTAATAACGCTGCCCACTTCGTACTTCGTGCCTACCAGAGACCATGGCTCCGGCATTGTCTGCTTCAGACCCAGAGAAATCTTTCCCTTCTCTTCGTTGAGGGACAGAATCTTCACATTGATGATATCGCCAATGTTCAGAACTTCCTGCGGGTTCTTCAGCTTGCCCCAGGAAATCTCAGAAATATGAAGAAGACCATCTACGCCGCCGATGTCAACGAATGCACCGTAATCGGTAAATCTCATAACTTTACCCTCTACGATGTCGCCAACATTCAGGTTAGCCCAGACTTCAGCAACCTGCTTATGCTTCTCTTCAACTAGTACAGCTTTTCTGGAGAATACAGCTCTGTTGCGCTTGTCGTCGACTCTCAGGACCTTGATGTCTACAGTCTGGTTGATGTAATCATCAACGCTCTCATCTGTGACAAAGGTATCTGCAAGCTGAGACATAGGTACAAAACCAGTAACTTCCTTGTAAACTGCAATTACTCCACCATTAACTTTCTTAATCAGTTTAACGGAGAGCGTTGACTTGTTCTCCATGGCTTCCTTGAGTTCTTTGTAGTTTTCGTTAATTTCCAGTTTCTTCTTGGAAAGAAGAAGTCCACCATCGTTGTCGTCCGTCTTCAGCACTTTGGCCTGAATCGTGTCTCCTTCGTGGAACAGGTCCTTGAGAGTCTGTCCCTCTTCGAGAGTCACTTCGTTCTTCTTCAGGATTCCATCCTTCTTGCATCCGATGTTAACAATGATTTCATCTTCTGTTACCTGATGCACCTTACCTTCAACAACATCCCCCGGTCTTGGCAGACGCAAAGAATTCTCAATGTCATCCATGTAATCCATCATAGGATTCTTTTCAGTGTTGTTTGTGACATTTTCGCTCATACTAGCAATAACCTCCTTAATTATCCATTCGGGCGTCGATGCACCCGCGGTTATCCCTATTTTAGTATATTTAGAAGCATCTTTCAACTGTAAATCAGAAATATCTTGTATCAGGATGGAATTTTCACAATTTTCTTTTGCAATTTCAAATAATTTTTTCGAATTAGAACTGTGCGTATCCCCAATTACAACCATCCAATCCACATGCTTCGCCAGCTCCCGGCAGGCATCCTGGCGTTCCCTTGTCGCACTGCAAATCGTGTTGTGAAGCGTGACCTCTAAATCATGTTTCCGGAGGACTTCCATGATTTCCTCCAGTACCTCTACCTTAAAAGTAGTCTGACATACCATCACCGGTTTCCGACCGGACGCCAGTAACTCCGGATGACGCAGAATCATTTCCTCCGCATCTTCGGGAGTCTGCAGAATATACGCCTTGTAATCGCACCACCCGTTGGTAGCCAGCACCTCCTGGTGCTCCGGATTTCCCACGATAATGATATCGAGGCCCTCCTCATGGGCACGATGTACAATCTGGTGAATTTTCGCCACGAAAACGCAGGTGGTATCCACCAGCTCCACCCCATTTTTCTCCGCTATATCATAGAATGCTTTCGGTTCTCCGTGGGAGCGCACAATCACGCAATCGTTCGGGTGAGCTTCCAGAATATCCTGAATGGTTCCGACGCCCTTCTCCTCCAGCATCGATGTCACTGAGCGATTATGGATCAGCGGACCGCAGGTATATAGCGCCTTTCGGCTGTCCGCATTTCTCTTCTCGTTCTCTTCAATCTGTTCCATGGTGAGATCGATGGCGCGCTGGACCCCGAAACAGAATCCCGACCGTTCTGCACGAATTATTTCCATATTTGTGATACCTTTCTTTCAGAATAAGTACCATTATATATGAATCGCCGGGCGTTGCCAAACGAATCGTGAATCATTTCCATCAGTTCATTCGAATCACATCAGTTAGCTCCAATCATATTGATTCACTCGGGTTACATCAGCTAGCTCAAATTATATCGATTCACTCGGGTTACATCAGTCAGCTCAAATCATATCGATTCACTCAGGTCACATCAGTCAGCTCAAATCATATCGATTCATTCGAATCACATCAGTTAGCT
>CAVGMK010000148.1:0-6630 GCA_963630135.1 Oscillospiraceae bacterium | reverse complement strand
GTGCAGAACGTCAATGCCGCCAATGCGGCGGACGTTGCGGGAACCGCCGGAGAAGACAAGTTCCGTGCGGTGCCAATCCTGAATTCAAATAACGCCGGCGAATCCAACGCCGCGATGCTACAGGATTTCGAGACGATGTGGAGCGAAATCGTGGACAAGGTAGCGGCTGGAAATAGCAGCTTCCGAGTTATGGTCGGAATAAATAGCCGAATTGACGAGTATCGAAACGGGGAGATTATCGTCAAGGTGAAACCGAATAAGATGAAGTTCGCCGAAGACCGCAAAGAGGATATCCTTGCAGCGGCCCGCGAGCTCTACGGCGAGCACACCTACGTGACGCTTCGACTGGATGATGGTAAGGGGACGCCGGGAAACAAGGAAACAGGCGCGACACAGGGTAGCGATTCCGCCATTTTAGCGCAAGATGAAATCGTCGCCGGACCAATCTGGCCGGAGCCCGCCAATTCGGAGATTTCAAATGACGCCCCGTTAATGGATGAAGACGATTACTACACCAGCATCGGCATAGCGGAAAGCCAGGCGGAATCGGATGCGTCCGAATATCCAATTGATTACGTAGAAGATATGGCGGCACAGATGCAGGAAGAGGACGATGTGGTCAGTGAGATTACGGAGGAAGTGAGTGCACTGTTCGGGGTGTCGGTTAAGGTCGTCGAGTGATATTTTATTTTTAGGCAGAGAATCCGGAAGACGGATGAAATTCTATAGAGCAAAGAGAAAGGATGAAGAGTCATGGGCAAAGGAATGAGAGCAGGAAAGAAGAAGACGAAGGTCGGCGGCGGTAGCATGCAGAAGCAGCTCAAGCAGATGCAGGCGATGCAGCGCGAGATGGAGGCAACGCAGGAGGAGCTGGCGGCGAGAGAGTTCACGTCGACGGCCGGCGGCGGTGCGGTTGAGGTCGTTATCAACGGAAATAAGGAGATTACGAAGCTCAACATCGACAAGGACGTGGTGGATCCGGACGATGTGGAAATGCTGCAGGACCTGCTGATTGCGGCCATCAATGAGGGCATGAGACAGGTGGATGCGATTGTGGAGCAGGAGATGAGCAAGATTACCGGTGGACTGACCGGCGGACTGGAAGGACTCGGTCTCTAGGAGGGTGAAGGATGAGGCAGTATCCTAAGCCTTTGAACCGGCTGATTAATGAATTCTCGAAGCTGCCGGGAATCGGCGGGAAGACGGCGCAGCGGCTGGCTTTTCATGTGCTGTCGCTGCCGGAGCCGGAGGTGGAGAGCCTGGCGCGGGCGATTTCGGATGCGAAGAAGAATCTTCGCTATTGCTCGGTGTGCGGGAATTTGACGGATCAGGATCCGTGTGCCATCTGCAGCGATTCCGGCCGGGATTCCAAGGTAATCTGCGTGGTGGAATCCCCGCAGGATGTGCTGGCCATGGAGCGGATTCGGGAATTCAACGGCCGATATCATGTGCTGCATGGCACGATATCGCCGGTGGAAGGAATCGGTCCGGCGGATATCAATCTGAAGTCCCTGATTCTGCGGCTTCAGAAGGAGCCGGAGGTGGAAGAGATTATCGTGGCGACCAACCCGAACATCGAGGGTGAGGCGACGGCGATGTACATCGCGCGGCTGCTGAAGCCGTCCGGCATCAAGGTGACGCGAATTGCGCACGGTATTCCGGTGGGCGGCGATCTTGAATATGCGGATGAGGTCACGCTCCTCAAGGCCGTGGAAGGTCGGCGAGAGATATAAAGCCGAGAATGCATGAACGCATGGAATGAGTGCGAAAGCTGCGGAGTGACGCCCATCGGCGTAAGGAGAAGTGGTTAGGCTGTAGTCGGGCTGTTTCCAATCCTTGGGCGTTCAAGCCTTTGTGCCGCGGAAACTAGGCGGTAACTCCCAAGAATTTGCCGCCGATGGGCGGCAGCTGTAGTGGAAGAGCGGGCAAATATCAGGTTCCGAGTGTAGAACAAATATGGAAGATAGGATAGCAATCAGGAGTATATCATGTCGATTGAGAAAGTACGCGAATATCTGAAGCAATACGGAATGGAAGAGAGAGTCCTCGAATTCGAAGCATCCAGTGCGACTGTTGATCTGGCTGCAGAGGCGCTTCACGTGGACGGCGCGAGAATCTGCAAGACGCTATCGTTCCGGAACAAGGACGAGGGCGCAATTGTCGTGCAGATGGCCGGCGATGCGAAGGTGGATAATCATAAGTATAAGCAGACTTTCGGCGTGAAGGCGAAGTTCCTGACGCCGGATGAGGTGCTGGAATTCACCGGACACCCAATTGGGGGCGTGTGCGCTTTCGGCATCGACCGAGAGGACGTCAAGATCTACTGCGACGAGTCGCTGCAGCGGTTCGACACGGTATTTCCGGCGTGCGGCACCGGAAACAGCGCCATTGAGCTGACGTGTGACGAGCTGTTCCGCGTCTCCCGCGCGATTTCCTGGGTGGATGTAACGAAGCTGCCGGAGGAATAGGAAAGCTGGCATAGCAGAGAAATAGTCAAGTCACCCATGAGGATTCTGAATGGATTCCGGACGAACCATGAAAGTACAAAAAAACAATAATAGAACTTGCCAAGATTACAAGGATGTGGTAATATATTTCTTGTAATCGCTGTCGGGATGTGGCCCAGCTTGGTAGGGCGTCTCGTTCGGGACGAGAAGGTCGTGAGTTCGAATCTCGCCATCCCGACCAATAGATAGAAAGTGCAGGTTCTGCGCTTTCTATTTTTTTATATGTGTAAATGGTTGATATTGCTGTATATGAACGACTGTAAGAATGTATGACAGAGAAAGGCTAGAGGTATTACAATGGCAGTAATTGAAGCAACGAAGAAATTAGGCTTCGGCATGATGCGCCTCCCGAAGCTTCCGGAGGGACAGGAGACCGGAGAGCTGGACAACATCGACGTCGAGCAGGTCAAGAAGATGGTGGATACATTCCTGGAGCGGGGATTCACCTACTTCGATACCGCATGGATGTATCACAACCGCTGCAGTGAACAGGTGGCGAAGCTGGCGCTGACCGACCGCTACCCGCATGACAAATACACGCTGGCGACCAAATACCACCTGGCTTACCTCAAGGACGGCACGCCGGAGGAGGTGTTCCTTGGTCAGCTTGAGCGCTGCGGCGTGGAGTACATGGATTATTATCTGCTCCATGACCTGGGCCACGACAACTACCAGAAACTCCAGGCAGTCGGCGCCTTTGACATGGTGGCGAAGATGAAGGCCGAGGGCAAGATTCGCCATATCGGATTCTCCTGCCATGACCAGGCGGCTTTCATCGAGAAGGTACTGACCGAACACCCGGAGATGGAATTCGTGCAGATTCAGCTCAACTACCTCGATTGGGACAGCGCCGGCATTCAGGCGCACCAGGCGTATGACACCATCACGAAATTCGGCAAGCCAATCATCGTCATGGAGCCGGTGAAGGGCGGCATGCTGGCGAACAGCGTGCCGGAAGCTGTGGCCGCGAAATTCAAGGCTTGCAATCCGGATATGTCGATTGCTTCGTGGGCCGTTCGCTTTGCCGCGAGCCACGAGAACGTCAAGATGGTGCTGAGCGGCATGAGCAGCCTCGAGCAGCTTCAGGACAACACCGCTTACATGCAGGATTTCCGCCCGCTGAGCGAGGAGGAGGAATCGCTGATTGAGGAGGCCGTGTCCGCCATCAATGCCGAGATTGAAATTCCGTGCACCGGCTGTTCCTATTGCACTGCTGGATGTCCGATGGATATTCCGATTCCGCGCTACTTCTCGCTCTACAACACAGACAAGAAAGAAATTCGCCAGGATTGGACGCCGCAGCACGAGTACTACGAGCGCCTGACCACCCAGCACGCGAAGGCCAGCGATTGCATCGCCTGTGGCCAGTGCGAGAGCATCTGCCCGCAGCACCTGTCGGTCATCGACGAGCTGAAGAAGGTGGCAGAGCACTTCGAGCCGCAGAAGTAAGTGCAATTTCTGTCAAAAATACCGGGTCCCCGGCGCCGAACTTCATCAGGGTTCGGCGCCGGGGACCCTTTTCGCGGCCGCGCTCGTTTCCGGCATCGCATCCGATGCCGGTGTGCCGCATGCATCCGGTCCGCCGTGCCATCGGCCGACCAGGTGTTATCACTTCATCAGGATGTCGCGCCTTGTTGCGCTTGCGGGCTTTCCCGGCGGCCCGGATGCCCCGGCCAACCACACAATCTAGCCTTGCCGGAAGTGCCGGGTGGAATGAATTTATTTTTGGCCTACATAACCTTCTGGTAGAAGATGGCCATCGAATCCCGGATGGTATCGAAGAACTCCAGCGCGCACTTGGCGTAGTGGCGGTTCCGGTTAGTGATAAGGCTGACATCCACCGTGTGACCGAAGCCCTCGAGCTCCAGCGTGCGGAGGCCGGCCTGGACGATGGAACCTTCTTTGTAGTAGGCGAAGGATTTGGCGCAGAACATGCAGGCGTCGAAACGCTTGCAGAGCGCCGCCTGCACGGCATACTCGCTGATACAGAGAATGTTGTTCAGATGGATGCCCCGCTTCTCGAGGTATGGATCGATGAGGTTGCTCGTCGTGCTGTCCGGCAGGTCGCGGATGAACGGCAGGTCCGCGTAATCCGCGATGTCCACCACCGTGGCGTCGCCGGTTCGCTCCCTGGCGATGTGGTCCGGCACAGCGAGGTATACCGGATCGTCGAAGAGAAGCTCCTTCTGGAGGTTCGGGTGGGACATGGCATGGACGGCAACCAGGCCGTCCAGCTGATTATCCAGCAGCATGGCTTCCAGCTTAATGGTGGTGTCCGAATAAAGGCGCACATTGACGTTGGGATGCTCCGCATGGTAACGCCCCAGGATGTCCGGCGCGAAGGCCCGCACGCGGGAGACGCTCATGCCGATGGAGACCTCGCCGGCTTCGCCTTCCTTGATTTCCGAGATGCGCTGGCGCACATCCCGGTCCATGGCCTCCTGCTGAAGGAGATAGTCCCGGAGCACCATGCCGGCCTGAGTTAGCTGCACCTTCGGCCGCCGGATGACCAGCGTGGTGCCATAATCCTGTTCGAGCTTCTTGATGTGGTCGCTGATGCCCTGCTGGGTAATGTAGATTCTGTCCGCGGCGCGGGTGAAATTCAGCGTCTCGCTGAGGGCGAGGAAGGCGCGTTCGCTGTTGGTCATTTCATGTCCTTTCTGCTTCTCAAAGCCTTGATTCTCGGTTCTCTCACATAATCCTGATACAAAGACACATGGCTTAATTCAATCCACTCTCATGCAAGAATGAAGTAACTATATTAGCGAATATAATATGGCCTTTTGTCAGGTATAGCGTCATTCTTGTACGAAAAACAGTACAATGAACCACAATTTGTAGCAAAAATCAATTAGATATTTATTGTTGTTATGGATTATACCACAAGCAAGAACTTGTGCAAAGACAAACATAAACTGTTTTTAATTTGTCAAAGTTTGCGGTATATTATTGGTGTCAAGAGGAAGACCTCTTGAGTGTGAGATTGCCAACCATTAACCATAAACCTTATAGATTCAGGAACGGGGCGTGCCGAGAGGTGCGCTTCTTTTCTTTTTTGGGAGTGAGATTCGTATTCACTTGAATGCGTATGTAGACTATTGGTTTTCAGAAACGAATTAACATCGCGTTCTATCTCAGAACCCAATTCGGGGTGCTACCTATGCCGGTAACATCATGAGACGAAAACCGGCCCCGGACGTTCGCATCCACCGCTAACGTCCGGGGCCGGTTCCTTTCTATCTGTTGTAATATCTATTGCGCCGGAAGGGTGCGCCTACATCTTCACCAGCTCATACACATCCCCGCGCCGGCTCCGCAGCAGCGGCAGCTGCTCCCGAATCTGCTCCTCATATTCGAGATCTATTTCGCCCACCAGGATGCCTTCCTTCTCATCCAGCTGTGCCAGCACCTCGCCCCACGGGCTCACGAGAATTGAATGTCCCCAGGATGTGTACCCGCTGGACGGGTCCCGCATCGGCGCGCAGCCGAGCATATAGACTTGGTTATCTAGCGCCCTCGCACGGAACGACAGCTCCCAATGCGCCGGCCCTGTCGTCATGTTGAACGCCGCCGGGATGAAGATAACCCGCGCGCCGTCGTTCACGGTCAGCCGCGCCATCTCCGGGAACCGGATGTCGAAGCAGATCATGACGCCCATCCGCCCGAACTCCGTGTCGAACACGCAATCCGTGTTCCCCGCCGTCAGCGTGTCGGACTCACGGAAGGACTGTCCGCCCCGAATATCGATGTCGAAAAGATGCGTCTTCCGATGCTTCCCAATCTGCCGTCCCTCTCGGTCAAAAATATATGTCGTATTATAGACATTTCCGTCCTCGCCGCGCTCCGGCATAGAGCCGCCAATCAGGTAGATGCCATATTTCTTCGCCAGCTCCGAGATCGCCTGCCACACCGGCCCGCCTTCTGCCTCGGCGTATACCGGGAAGCACTCCGTCTGATACGGGCAGCAGAACATCTCCGGCAGCATGACGAAATCCACCGCTTCGTTCCGAATTTCCTCGAGCTTGCGCTCCACCGTCCTTAGATTCTCCATCTTGTCCGCGGAGACCGGAATCTGAAGCGCGGCCACTTTGATTTTAGCCATAATCGTACCCTCCTTCTTCTG
>CAVGMK010000147.1:0-6802 GCA_963630135.1 Oscillospiraceae bacterium | reverse complement strand
ATTCTTGCCTTCTCGATTGTGATCTCGATTCCATTATTTCTATCGAAGGCGTTTCCCTGATGCGCATATCACTTTCATCTCAGTAGAATATGCGCGAATCGAAGCCGTATTCAAGAGCCCTTCTTGCTAGAACAAATGAATCCTAGTTTCAACGGATAGCGCCTGATTGCATTCGATGAATCTGGGGCATCCTATTAATACTATTCCTTCCCGATCTCCCGGAAGAAATCCTCCCCCTTGAACGGGAAATCCTTGAAATGTCCGTATTTCAACAGCTCGTAGAATACCGTCTGCCCCATGTAGTAGTTTCCCATCACCATGAAGAACGGAATCTGAACTAAGTAATACATAAGCCGTCCCGAGACTGTTCCGGTATCCACCATGGCGTATGACAGAACCATGTAGGATGGGATATAAGCCACGATGATGGAGAAAATATAGGTCATATCGAGCCGGAAGAGCGCGAACTTATTTCCCGTCATCATGCGGCGGCTCTCCCTAAGGCACTGTAGCACACCGGCTTTCGGGTTATCTGCGAGCACGAAATATACCTGACGATAGCTGTAATACATCACGATGCCCGGCACGAAGAAGCACATGAACCCCACCGTGATGATGCAATCCCGCACGACGGATATCGCCAGTGCTCGGAAGTAGGCACTGAAGCCCTCGAACATCAGATTCGGAATGACCATGCGGTCGCGAAGCGCGGTCAGCGTGTAGATGGTCCGACCCAGCTCCAGCGCGCCGCCCATCAATAGCGCATACAGTGCAAGAAGCACCGGAATCCGTGGATTGGAAACCATGTATTCCTTCAGATAAGAAGGCAACTGCGCGGTGGAAACCGCGATATAGCCGGATGGAAAATATAGCGACACGATGTTGATTATTACCTCAGAGAGGATGTAATATATGAATATGCCGATAAAGAAAATCCACCAGCAACCATTCAGGTTAAGCGTTGCCGCCCGGCGAATCCGGGCCGGACTCAGCGTGACTTTGAAATATGTTCTGTTCTCTTCCTGCATTGCAGTTCCTTTCCGCACAAAAAAATACACTAAAGAGAATTGTATACTAAATAAACAATGAATTCAAGGAGTGACACATGAAAGATTATTGTCTAATTCTTCTGTCCTATATGGAGGACGTTGATTCGAACCTGGCTCAGAGCATGGCCGAACCCGCCTCCTATATCATCGCCGCGGACGGCGGGCAGAACCTCGCCCGGAAGTTCGGCCTCCGCCCGGACTGCATCATCGGCGACTTCGATTCCACAACGCAGGATGAGGAATTCGACTGCCTCACCATCACCTACCCCGCCGAGAAGGACATCACCGACACGGAAGGCGCGCTCCTGCATGCCCGCGAGAAGGGCTTCTCCCGCGTGCTCGTCCTCGGCGGCATGGGCGGCCGCCTCGACCACACCCTCGGCAACATCGGGCTCCTATGCAAATTCCAATCTGATTTTGACGCCATCCAATTCGTTGATGGTAAAAATACGATGGAACTGCTGGACTCGTCCGAGCGAACCATCGATTACGACCCGCGCTACCAGTTCTTCGCCCTCATCTCCTTAGACGAGGAAGCCCGCGGAATCGATATCATCGGCGCGAAATACGAGCTCCGGGATACCACGCTTCCACGAGCCTCGACCCTGTGCGTCAGCAACGAATTCAAAGAATCGGAGGTGACCATCCGCGTACTGGATGGCAGGATTCTGATTGTCCGTTCCAGCGACCAGAAGCGCTAGAATTTCCTCTATATTAAATCATTTTCAATTCTCTTTCGTAGCGCAGATAAGCTTCACCGCACTCTTTGCGGTCATTTCAAATTCTCATGATTCGGAATTCACAGGATGATTTCTACTTATGCAACGAAGAGAGACTCCCCAGATTGTTTACAGGACAGCGAAGCTTATCGGACAGTACACATAAAGAAACAGCTACTCAAAAAGCGAGGCTTGCCGCCTCGCTTTTCTATGTTTCTACATCTCTTCTAACCTACTGCTCCCGCACGGTCGCTCCACATCTCTTCTGCAGTGCCTTCGTAATGGCAGCCATCTTCTTCTCAATCTGCTTGGACGTCATGGTGCTGTCGTCATTGCCCATCCAGATACGGAATACGAGAGACTTCTTTCCTTCCGGAATCTGCTTACCGCGGTATTCTTCGATGAACTCGTACTTCCGAACCATATTTTTGATGGCTTCTACAACCTCATGCCATTCCGCGGATTCGTCGACCAGAATGGACAGGTCCTCTTCTACCAACGGATACTGCGGCAGATGCTCGAACGTGTTGGTTCTGGAATTCAGCGGAATCATATCATCGAAGCAAAGCTCGAAGTAAGCAATCTGGGTGCGGGAAATGCCGGCGGCATTCATCGTCGGAACGGATACCAGTCCGATGGACCCGATATTCTTGCCATGATGCATCACATTCAGATATACCTTCTCATCGGCCCAGGAAGGCTTCTCCTTCTGCTTGAAGGTCAGTCCCTCCATGTGGCAGAAACGAGGCATGTCTTCGAGAACACCCTTCACCTCGAAGAAATCCTTCTTGGCATCCTTGCCAACGATAATACCGGTCAGCAGCTTCTTGTGTACCGGCAGGGTCTCTTCCTCGCAGGATTCGTGATATTCACCGGCATGGAAGGTCTGCGCTACCTCGAATACCTTGAACTCATCGTAGTATCTCAGGTTCTTCATCGCTGCTTCCAACATACCCGGCATCAGCGACTGACGAAGCGTTGCCAGTTCCGGAGCCGGCGGTGTTGCCAGACGAATCGCATCCGTGGTATCAATCTTCGCTGCATGGATGTATTTCTCATCAATCCATGGATAGGTGAAGATTTCATTGAATCCGCAGCGGAAAGCCAGGTATTCGCGAATCTTGCGGTCCAGTTGTTCCTTCGGCTGACGAACTGCATGCTCGAAGTTCACCGGCAGCGGCTTCATCTCGAAGTTCTCGTAGCAATAGATTCGCGCGATATCGCCCAGAACGTCATCCTTGACGGAAACGTCTCCGGTGGAGCGGTAGGTCGGAACAACGCAATGATAGGTGCCATCCTCGAAGTCCACGCCATAACCAAGGCGGGTCAGAATATCGGTAATCTCTTCCTGTGGAAGGGCTTTGCCCAGACGGATGTCCAGGAATTCCTGTGTAATATCAATCTTGTTCTGCTGTGTCGGAATCGAATCCACATCGCCGTATGCCACCACGCGGCTCTCCGGGAAGATCTCGTGGAACAGTTCAATCGCCAGTGCCACACCCTGATCTACGCGCTGAGTATCGATGCCCTTCTCGTAGCGGATAGATGCATCGGTCTTCTCATCGAAACGCTTTCCGGTCTTACGGATGGTTCCGGCGGTGAAGGTTGCCACCTCGATAACCACGCCGGTGGTTTCCGGCAGGATGGAATCCTTGATTCCGCCACGGATGCCGGCCAGTGCCATCGGGCTGTTCTCATCACAGATGACCAGGTCATCTTCGGTAAGATCTAAGAGGGCTCTGTCCAGGAGCACCAGCTTCTCGTCCTTCTTCGCATTGCGAACCACGATGTGGGATCCATCAACATGCGTGCGGTCGAAGCCGTGTGTCGGCTGGCCAACAGCCATCATGATGTAGTTGGTAATGTCGACAATGGCATTAATCGGACGCATTCCGCCGTTCGTTACCGCGGTCTGCAGCCATGCCGGAGATGGTTTGTCATAGACATTCTCAATCTCGATGGCCGCGTATCTCGGGCACTTCTCCGTGGCTTCCACGTCAATCTTGTATTCCGGAATGCCCGCTGGGATATCTGCTTCCGGCAGCTCCTTGAGAGGCAGCTTATAGATGGCAGCCAGCTCACGGGCGATGCCATAGTGACCCCAGAGGTCCGGTCTGTTGGTCAGCGACTTGTTATCGATATCGAATACGACGTCATTCATACCGATAATGTCTGCCACGCACTGACCGACTTCGCAGTCCACGTCGCTGAGGTCCACGATGACGCGTTCATCGTCAGTCGGGAAATAGGTGTCCAGATAGACTTCGGTAGCACCGCAAATCATTCCGTAGGACGGCACACCACGGAGCTTCGATTCCTTGATTTTAACCAGGGAATCTTCTCCGTGCCAGTACACTTCGGCGCCCGGCTTCGAGACTACGACCTTCTCCCCGACATAGAGGTTGGAACCTCCGCATACAATCTGCTTCGGCTCATCCTCGCCGCACTCTACCACGCAGACGCGAAGGGAGTCCGCATTCGGATGATCCTTGACGTCAATAATCTTGCCAACCACGATGTCATGGAACTTCTCAGCGGTGTCGATGACATCCTCCACTTCCACCGTTCTCATGGTCAGGTCGAACGAAATCTGCTTCGGCGTCAGCTCCGCCGGCAGGTCGATATATTTTTTTACCCAATTTAATGATACTTTCATGTTGATTTCCTCCCTTTCCTACTTGAACTGCTCGAAGAATCTAAGATCCGTGCTGTGGAAGAAACGAACATCATCGATACCGTATCTCATCATGACGAAACGGTCCAATCCGATATTGGTATAGAATCCGGTATATACATCCGGATCAAGGCCGGCAGCGCGAACGACGTTCGGGTTGATTACGCCGCCCGGAGCGACTTCAATCCAGCCGTTCTGGTTGCAGACACGGCAACCCTTGCCGTGGCATACCTGGCACTCCATGTCGATTTCATAACCCGGCTCGGTGAACGGGAAGAAGCCCTCTCTCATACGAACGTTGACCTTCTGGCCGAATACCTTCTCGAGGAGCGCCTGAATCATTACCTTACCGGAGGAGAAGGACAGATCCTTGTCCACAATCAGCGCCTCGTACTGATAGAAGGCTCTTTCGTGACGGGCGTCCGTGTTCTCGTTCCGGTATACTCTGCCCGGATACACGAAGCGCGCCGGCGCGCCGTGCTCTCTTAAGTAACGAACAGATCCGCCGGTCAGGTGCGGACGCAAGCACAGACGATCCGCGCCCAGCTTATCTTCCGTTCCCTCAATCCAGTAAGTATCCATGGATTGTCTGGCCGGGTGATCCGGTGGGAAGTTCAGATTATCGAAGGCGAACAGCTCGCTGCTGATATCGTCCTCACTAAATATTTCAAAGCCCAAGGAGAGAAAGGCGTCGTTCAAATCGTACTGCATCTGGGTAATCGGATGCAGTGCACCCTGTCCCACACGAATACCCGGAAGGGTCAGATCGATTTCCTCGTCCAGTGCGCTCTGGCTCTCAACAATCTGATCCTCTCTTTCTTTAATAACTTCAGCAAAATAGTTCTTGATCTCGTTGGCCTTCATACCAACCGTCTTGCGCATCTCCGGCTCCAGGGAACCGAGGCTCTTGAGAACGGTCGTGAGCTCTCCCTTCTTACCGGTCAATTCTCTCCGGACCGCCTGAAGCTGATCCAGACTTTCGGTCTCTTGAATCTTCTTGAGACCCTTGTCTTTAATAGATTCTAATCTCTCTAGCATGACTGATTTCCCTCCTTGTAGTCTGCTTCATATAATTCCGTCTCATTTTACCACTCTATTCTGTGTGAATCAACAAATTATCTGAATAAAATCAGCCGGTGCAATAAATTGCACCGGCATTTCGTCTCTATTCGTCTTCCGACTGAAAATAATTTTCAATTTGAAAACAGCTTTCAGATAAAGCATGTCCGTCATCTGTCATATGGGTCTTCATATGAGTCTCCATACGAGTCTTCATGTGAAGTCTCATACGACGCGACCGGACGGTCATATAATCTCCCCGCCATTTTCATTCGATTAATCACTCGGTCTTCGACTAGAACAGGATTCCTCCGTACTGTACAAACATCGGAGCGAATACCAGGGAAACGATGGTCATCAGCTTAATCAGGATGTTGATGGACGGACCGGATGTATCCTTGAACGGGTCACCAACAGTATCACCAACGACTGCAGCCTTATGGGTATCACTACCCTTACCACCATATACACCGCTCTCGATGTACTTCTTTGCATTATCCCATGCACCACCGGCATTGGCCATCATGATAGCAAGCAGTACGCCGGAAGCCAGGGAACCGGCAAGCAGTCCACCCAGGGACTCGGTTCCTAAGAGGAAACCAACAGCAACTGGAGCAATAATAGCCAGGATTCCCGGAGCAATCATCTCGCGAAGAGCAGCAGCGGTGGAAATTTCAACGCAACGAGCGTAATCCGGCTTAACGGTACCTTCCATGATGCCCTTGTTCTCGCGGAACTGTCTTCTTACTTCTTCGATCATCTGGTTCGCTGCCTTACCAACGGAGCTCATGGTCATGGCAGAGAATGCGAATGGCAGCATCGCGCCGATGAAGAGACCAACGATTACCATCGGATCCAGCAAGCTGATCTGAGAGAGCTGTGCGGTTGTCGCGAAAGAAGCGAACAGTGCCAGTGCGGTCAGTGCAGCGGAACCGATAGCGAATCCCTTACCGATAGCAGCGGTTGTGTTACCAACGGAGTCCAGCGTATCGGTGATGTTACGAACATTCTCCGGCAGATCAGACATCTCTGCGATACCACCGGCGTTGTCGGAAACCGGACCGTAAGCATCGACAGCAACGGTCATACCGGTTGTGGACAGCATGCCGACAGCAGCCAGGGCGATACCATAGAGGCCGGCAAAGTTATAAGCGATGATGATTCCCAGCGCGATGAAGAGAATCGGCCAGATAGTGGACATCATTCCAACGGACAGTCCGGAAATGATGGTGGTAGCAGAACCGGTCTGAGACTGCTCTGCAATGCTCTTTACATATTTGTGTCCATCGGATGTGTAGATT
>CAVGMK010000146.1:0-6842 GCA_963630135.1 Oscillospiraceae bacterium | reverse complement strand
TTGGCGTTCACGATAAAATTTTGAAAATGTGTCTTGATAAAGGGGACCATTATATTTTCATGCTCTGGAATACGCTTGCCGGTAAGAAATTCGTAAACGGGAAGTGAAGGTTCACCCGAGCCGGCCGCAAGGCCGGCTTTTTTAACAATCCAGCCAGGTAGCCGCAATCTATATCGCCACTAATTCGAAATAGAAAAAAACAATAATAATTAATCAAAGGGATCCCTTGTTCCGGATAAGCAATAACGATTGGACTTCACCCGCCCCCGAACATTATCATGAGGTCACAAGATAATTCCCCAGAAGTGTGGAGGTACTATTATGTCGAAAATTGGCGATGAATTAGCAATCGAAATGGAGAAGTGGAACAAGATTACGGAGATGAGCCCTGGCGTTATCGAGGCATTCGGCCAGATGAGAGCTGCTGCATGCCCGGAAGACGGCGTTCTTGATTTCAAGACCATCGAGCTGATCAGCGTAGCTGTAGCCGTAGCCCGCAAGTGCGAGCCATGCATGTGGTCCCACGTTAAGTGCTGCGTGGACGCCGGCGTGACCAGAGAAGAGCTGGCAGCTGCCCTCAACCCGGCAATCCTGCTCTGCGGCGGCCCAGGCTGGGCATATTCCGGCAAAGCCCTGGACGCATTCGACCAGCTGTCGGAAGACAAATAGAATCTAGCGAATAGAACGATAAGGGTGGGCGCGAAGCCCACCCTGTTTCAACGGAGGCGGTAGCCTCCATTTTTTGTATTCCCTTCTCTGCCAAAAATAAGTTCGCTCCCGCGGAGACGCCCGATTTCTTCTTCCCCTCGCACCCCGCCAATTCAAATTAATTGGAAGCTCTCTTTTAGCTCGGGACTCTAATCTTATTCCTTGACGGGGGGGTAAAGGGTAGTAAAATTAGATTAAACTGTGATTTATGTTTCGACTAAATCCAATATACAGAAGCATCCACACAGATGCATTTGCAACGAATACATAACGACTGCATAGCGATTAAATGATGACAAGGGAGAATAATTGGAACACCTTCGCGCAGATGGATGGAGCATCGTAATTGCCTGACACATCTGACACACTTGCCACAAATGTGTCATTTGCAAGCAACGCATAATCGCCCACTCGCCCCATTTGCGCAGACGGATGGACGAAATCATTCAAAGGCTGATATTAACGATTCGGTAATATCAGCCTTTTTTAGAAGACTTTGATGATGACACAGGAGACCCACAATGACCAGCGACTATAACGGCGGGCTCACCCGCGAACAATTCCTCTTCTATGAAATCCGCGTAGTTGCCTCCCTGACACTCCAGGGCCTCAGCCGCGACGAGATTGTAGATCGAATCCGCGAGGAGAACCTCTTCCAGTTCCCCACCGAACGCATGACAGCCTCCATCGCCGGAACCTGCTTCAAGCGGCTTGACGCACTGGAATCCGAGACACTAATCTACCATCTGGCGAACGCGCCGGCGGACGTCGCGAAGCAGATCAACCTCTATGCGATGATGAAGTACAACCGCATCGTATGGGACTTCATGACGACCGTCATCGCCGAGAAATACCGCACGCAGGAATTCGAATTCTCCCGGAAAGACCTCAACGTCTTCTTCTTCCGCCTCCAGGAACAGAACGACACCATCGCCTCCTGGAGCGACGCGACCATCCGCAAGATCAAGCAGGTCCTGACCCGCTCCCTGGTGGAGTGCGATTACCTCGACTCCAACCGCTCGACGCGCCTCAACCCTGTCGTTATTGCACCGGAACTCGAAGATGAAATCCGCGCAAGCCATGACACGGCCGCACTGCCGGCCTTCAACTGCTTTCGCTAATGCCGAATACCAAGACTGCATCCCGGTATCCGGAGCCAAAAGCAAGTGTTATTCCCCCGAAGCGACCGAGGACACCCATGCCACGGGATGCAAGCCTTATCGCCATCCCGAATGCTATAAATGCAACAACTACAACAAATACAGCACCGACAAGGAGCTCCCATGAACGATATCATGAATAATCTAAATAAGATTCCGGCGAGACTATCCGAGGAAGCCTTCCTGACGAACAAGGGACTCTCCAACGAAGTTGGAATCCACGTCTTCTGCTATGACCCTAAGGATGAACTGACGGTCCGAGCGTATTTCGACGTGCTTCAGAAGAAGCGGGACGTGCCGTACCACCTCATTGAATGTGATCTCTATCGAATCTTCCTGCAGATCTGCGAGGAGAAACACATCCTGCGAAGCATCCCGAACATGGAAGAGCGGAAGGGCAAGGAATACCTCTTCGAGCAGCTGCAGAAGGTCGCTACCCCGGAAGCCTTCGTGGAGAAGATGGAATATGAGTCGCACAATAAGGGCGATGTCCTTCTGATTACCGGCGTCGGCAAGGTCTACCCGTTCATGCGATCCCACAAGATACTCGATAACATCCAGCATATTTTCGCCGACATCCCGGTACTGATGCTGTATCCGGGAACATTCAACGGCCAGGACCTTATCCTGTTCGACCGATTCCTGGACGGCCACTACTACCGAGCGTTTAACTTGCTGTAGCCTCGGCAATGCCTGTGTAGCAATCTTGCACTTCTGAGGACACCACTACCGGGCGTTCAATCTGCTGTAACCCAAGCCACAACCGAGCTGACCGGGATTAGTACCTGTGCAGATAGGACGAGCTCCGCCGAAACCAATCCGGAGAGGTGAACGAAGTCCAACAATACCTGATCTGGCGACAACCGCGCCGGCAGTACACAAGCCTACATTCTAGAGGAGGAATATCATGCAACTGCGATACATCTACAAATCTGACATCGACCGCGACATCAACGGCGTCATTAAGGTCGCCCAGAAAGACGAGCGAAGCATCGAGCAAGAGCTTAGCGAATATATCATTACACGGGAGCTTCGGAAACACTTCAACACCTTCCTGAACAATTACGAGAGGTCCCTGAACACCCCGACGGATAAGATTGGTGTGTGGATTTCCGGTTTCTTTGGCAGCGGTAAATCTCACTTCCTGAAGATTCTTTCCTACCTGCTGTCCAACAACACTGTTGCCGGCAAGAGAGCGGTAGATTACTTCGAGGACAAGTTCGACGACCCGATGATGTTCGCCCAGCTCGAACGCTGCGCCAGCGTACCGACTGAGACCATCCTCTTCAACATTGACTCGAAGAGCCCGATGAACAAGGACAAGACCGCCATTCTCCGCGTCTTCGCCAAGGTCTTCTATGAGCATTGCGGCTTCTACGGCGACGACCTCAAGGTTGCCAAGCTGGAACAATTCGTGGACAAATCCGGTAAGCTGGATGCCTTCAAAGCCCGTTTCGAGGAGCTTCACGGTGAGTCGTGGGAGGAATCCCGTGATGCCTTCGCCTTCTTCGAGGATGACGTGGTGGAGGCCCTGGTCGATACCATCGGCATGAGCGAGACTGCCGCCCGCAACTGGTTCAACGGTACTGAGACTGCCGATATGTCGATTGAACAGCTGGTGCGGGAAATTCGGGAGTATCTGGATTCCCGGGGCAAGGACTTCCGGCTTCTCTTCATGATTGATGAAGTCGGCCAGTACATCGGTTCCGACGGAAGCCTGATGCTCAACCTGCAGACCATCGTGGAGGAAATCGGCTCCAAGTGCGATGGACGTGTCTGGGTCATGGTAACCAGCCAGGAAGCTATCGATTCCATTACGAAGATTAGTGGAGATGACTTCTCCAAGATTCAAGGCCGATTCAATACGCGCCTGAGCTTGTCGTCCTCTTCGGTTGACGAGGTCATCAAGAAGCGTATTCTCGCCAAGAACGACAACGCTGCCAATATGCTTAAGATGAGCTATGACAAGAACAGCGCGATAATGAATAATCTGTTCTCCTTCAAGAGAGGTACAGCGAAGCAGGATCTCAAGGGTTATGCCGATGAATACGATTTCATCGAGACATACCCGTTCGTGCCGTACCAGTTCCCATTGATGCAGGATGTGCTGGTACAGATTCGGCAGCATGGCAATTCTGGCAAGCACCTGTCGGGAGGAGAGCGATCCATGCTGTCCGGATTCCAGGAAGCTGCGCAGGCCATTGAGGATAGGGACGAGAATGCGCTGGTGCCGTTCTATCTGTTCTATAACACGGTACATACCTTCTTGGAGAGTACGATTCGCCGTGTTATTGACCGCTGCCAGGCGGCAGCAAATAACCATGACGGAATCGAACAGTACGATGTCAGCATCCTGAAACTGCTGTATCTGATTCGTTATATCGACCGAGACATGAACGGTAATATCGATAACATTGCCACGCTGATGGTGGACGATATTCGCGCGGACAAAATCTCCATGCGGAAGAACATCCAGGAGTCCTTGGACCGCCTCGTCTCCCAGAACTACGTGGCTCGCAATGGGGAGAACTATTCCTTCCTGACCGATGACGAGCAGGATATCGAGAGAGAAATCCGTAACACGCCAGTGGACAGTGCGGCAATCGTCAAGGCCATCTCGGAAATTATTTTTGGCGACTTATATGTCAGCAAGAAATTCAGATATGGCAAATACGACTTCCCATACGACCAGATTATCGATGAGACGAACATCGGTCAGCTGACAGGTTCGGTTCGGCTCCACATCCTGACGGTGGCGTCGGACATGTATAACGAGGGAGAGCCGGTTCTCCTCATGCGCTCCGGTGAGCAGAATGAAGCGATATTGATGCTCTCCAATCAGTATCCGTACTTCGATGAGCTGGAGAGCGCGGAGAAAATTCGCAAATTCGCTAAGAGCCGCAACGTAGCGCAGCTGCCGGAACACATCCAGGAGATTATCCGGAAGAAACAGCAGCAGGCCTCTTCGTATGAGAAGACTGCCAGGGAACATATCTCTTCCGCCATTCTGGAGGCTAAGGTATATGTATCCGGCGAGGTAAGCAGTATCAAGGCGGGTACCGTGAAGGACAAGATAGAGAGTGCGCTTTCGAGCCTGGTGGAGAATGTCTATTCCAAGCTGAGTTATATCCGGCACAACTTCAATGACGACACCGAGCTGCAGCAGATTCTGACGAACTCGAACCGGCAGACGACCGGCAATGATGTCGTAACCAATCCGGAAGCCGTGAACGAGATAGAGCAATATCTGGAGCTCCAGAACATAAAGATGCTTCCGACCTCCATGGGCGATATCCAGCGCCGCTTCTCGGCAATCCCTTATGGATGGCGCGAGATTGATATTGCCGCTGCCGTTTGCTCCCTGATTGCCACGCAGAAGGTCTCTCTGGAATACAGTGGCAGCACAATCCAGCCGACGGATAAGCATATTATCGATTATCTGAGAAGAAGAACGGAGATTGACAAGGCACTGGTCAGCCGCCGCATCGCGATATCCGATTCGCTGATGAAGAATTCGAGGGAATTTCTCAAGGAGTATTTCAACACGATGGACGTACCTTCCGATGAGGACAGCCTGATTTCCTATGTCCTGAACAGTTTCACCGAAGAGCGGGACAAGCTTCAGAACATGCTGGACAGCCAGTATGCTGCCGGCAAATATCCGGACCGCGCTCTTGTGGAGAACGGCATCGAGCTCTGTAATACGCTTCTCTCTCAGCGGAAGGACAACACCGCGCTACTGACCAAGATGGTAGCGATGCAGGACGACTTCCTCGATCTGAGTGATGACATGCTGGCCGTACAGGATTTCTTCCGAAGCCAGAAGGGCATCTTCGATAATGCAACCTCGCTTCTCACCAATCTGAGCCGGGAGAAAGAATACCTTCAGGCCGAGAAGGAGGCGACGGAGGCCCTCACCCAGATTCGTGCCATCCTCGAGATGGAGAAGCCGTATCGGCGAATCGCCGAATTACCGAATCTCATCCAGCAGGTGCAGAGCATCTATGGTGAACTATTGGATCTTAAGAAGCAGGATGTCTACTCGGAGATTCAGTCCGCCATGGGAGAAATCCATCAGAGCGCATCTCCGAAGCAGAAGGAGGTTGTTACTCAGGCGGATAGAGCATTAGAGAGCAAGAAGCAAGCCGCATCTGCAGTCCGCACGCTTACGGAACTCGATGCGATGAAGACGCAGATTCATAACACACGTCAGAGCTATCTCAAGGCACTAATGGTTCCGGAGAATCCGGAGGAGAAGACGAAGACGGTATCTCGGAATGCCATCAGCTACAGCACCCGAATCAGAAGCGAGGAAGATATCGACGAATACGTCGCCACCATCAAAGAGAAGCTGATGGAGATGCTCGGCGATAATGACGAGCTTCATATCATATAGGCCATATTGATTAAAGGAGACCCATAGCATGAACAAGACCGCGATTAAGAATTTTGCCATCTGGGCACGCGTCCAGCTGATTGATGCCGTCAAGCAGCGTGCTTACGAATATGAGATTACCGAAGATGGCGCGAACGACGCAGACTTCGACACCATCGGCGGACGACTGCTGACTCCGGACGAACAGCAGCAGCGCCGGCAGCTCCTGACCCAGATCCGGCAGAAGGGCTATACCCAGGTGATGGAGGAAACTGCCTATACCTGGTTCAACCGCTTCATCGCGCTCCGCTACATGGAGGTGAACGGTTACCTGCCATCTCGCATTCGTGTCTTCACCGATGACAGCGGCAGCTTCAAGCCGCAGATCCTTCAGGAAGCCATGACTGTAGAGCTCGATGGGCTGGACCGGAATCGCGTCTTCCGGCTCCTGGACGAACAGGCCAACGAGGAGCTGTACAAATATCTTCTGATAACCCAGTGCAACGCCCTGAACGCCAGCCTGCCGTACATGTTCCAGCGAATCGCGAACTGGACAGAGCTCCTCTTCCCGGCCAACCTTCTCCGCGACGGCAGCGTAC
>CAVGMK010000145.1:0-6979 GCA_963630135.1 Oscillospiraceae bacterium | reverse complement strand
CAGCTCCCGGACAATCAGGATGTCCAGACCGCCCCCTAGGATAGACGGCTTGAGCGGAGAGGCATCTGCCAGCTCTTCGAAAATCATGGCCGGTCTCAGATTGGCATACAACCCCAGCGCTTTGCGGAGGCCGAGAAGTGCGCGCTCCGGGCGCTGCGGACCCGGTACGTTGTCCCATTTCGGGCCGCCCACGGCGCCCAGCAGTACGGCATCGCTGGCTTTGCAGGCATCTACGGTGGATTGCGGCAGGCATTCGCCATACGCATCGATGGCGGCACCACCGGCCAGCACCGTGTTGTAACAGAATTCGTGATTATATTTCCGGCCGACGGCGTTCAGTACCTTGATGGCTTCGCCAACGACCTCCGGGCCGATTCCGTCGCCGGGTACTACGGCAATATTGTACTTCAAGTTGATTCCTCCTTGTCCCATAAGTATCGCGTGTAATATGGATTGCCTGTATCACAAGCATTGCATTGCCGGCATTGTCCGTGCTGCACGCGACTTTCGAATAGCATGCGGCGCGGATATTATTGGCTCCATCCGTGCCGCATGCTTTATCATTCGTTATTTTTAACTCTAATATTGTAGCTTGAATAATGATGACTTACATGAATTTGTTCACGCGGTTCATCCGGTTAATCGCGCTGACCAGTGCGTTGACGGTGGCCAGGATGATATCTGGCTGGGTTCCAACACCCCAGTACTTCTTGCCCTGTTCGTCCGCGATGCATACATAAGCTGCCGCCTTCGATTTCGAACCGACGGTCATCGCGTTCTCGGAGTAGGTGATGAAGTCGTAGTTGATGTCGTACTTTGTCTTCTTCAGGGCCTCACGAACCGCATCCAGGCGGCCGTTTCCGTCGCCGTCAAGGTTGAAGACCTCGCCGTTGATTACGACACGCATCTTGACGCTGTAGAGATTGTCTTCCTTCGTGGAAGAATAGTGGTTGAACGTCGCATCCGTGATATCCATCGGGCTGAAGTCGTTGATGTATTCCTTCGAGAAGTAGTCCATAATCTCTTCCGGCGTCAGCTCCTCATGATGCTTGTCGGAAATATCCTTCATCATATAGCCGACTTCCGAACGCATATCTTTCGGAAGAATCAGGCCAAAATTATGTTCGAGAATGTAAGCGACTCCGCCCTTGCCGGACTGGCTGTTGATGCGGATGACATCGCCGTCGTATCTTCTTCCCACATCATGCGGATCGATCGGCAGATACGGAACGGTCCACTGATACAGGTCATGCTCCTTGCGCCAGTCCATTCCCTTGGAGATGGCATCCTGGTGCGATCCGGAGAATGCGGCGAATACGAGCTCGCCGGCATACGGCTGTCTCGGGCCTACGGTCATATCGGTGAATTCCTCGTAGGCGCGAACGATTTCCGGCATGTTGGAGAAGTCAAGACCGGTATCCACGCCGTGGGTATACATGTTCATAGCGATGGTGACGATATCGGCATTACCGGTACGCTCTCCGTTGCCGAAGAGAGTTCCCTCGATACGATCCGCACCGGCGAGCAGGCCCAGCTCCGCATCGGCGACGCCGGTTCCTCTGTCGTTGTGCGGATGCAGGGAGATGCGAACGCCATCTCGGTGATGAATGTTCTTATGCATGTATTCAATCTGGTTCGCATATACGTGCGGCAGGGACATCTCTACGGTGGCCGGCAGGTTCAGGATCATCGGATGCTCCGGTGTCGGATTCCAGATATCGATGACGGCATTGCTGACTTCCAGTGCGTATTCCGGCTCTGTACCGGTGAAGCTCTCCGGCGAATACTCGAACATGAAGTTCGTCTCCGGGTATTTAGCGGCATATTCGTTCATCAATGTGGCGCCGTCGATGGCAATCTGCTTAATTTCTTCCTTGGATTTCTTGAAGACCTGTTCTCTCTGGGCTACCGAAGTGGAATTGTAGAGATGCACAACGGCATTCTTGGCGCCCTTCAGGGAAGCGAAGGTCTTATCAATAATATGAGCGCGGGACTGGGTCAGAACCTGTACCGTTACATCGTCCGGAATCATGTTCTTCTCAATCAGCGTGCGCAGGAATACGAATTCGGTCTCCGAAGCAGCCGGGAATCCGACCTCGATTTCCTTGAAGCCAATATCTACCAGGACCTTGAAGAATTCCAGCTTCTCTTCCAGCGACATCGGTACGATGAGCGCCTGGTTACCGTCCCGCAGGTCTACACTGCACCAGTACGGTGCCTTGTCGATGTAGTCCTTCTTGACCCAGTCATAGGTGCATTCCGGCGGATTGAAGAATCCCGGCTGATACTTTCTGTTGTCCATAATTTGTTCCTCCTAGTTAAAAATACGTTATAACAATACCTTTCGTGTGGGATGAACAGTCATAAAAAAATCTCTTCGCTGTTCATCGCATGATGAAACGAAGAGACGAAATAACTTCCGCGGTACCACTCTTCTTGGCCGCGCCGCAATGAGGCAGCCCACTTGTAGAATGTCAGCTCAGGGGTGAGACGCCTAACCGGTCCTGCATCTTTCCACCAACCAGATGCTCTCTGTAAGTCCCTGCGATAGGTTTATTCCCGTCAACGCTAGTTTGTTAGTATTCAGTTCCTCCCAACTATACAAGAAAGAATTTGCAAAGTCAACCAAAATAGAGCAAAAAATTTGAAAATTTAAATAATCATTTGTTAAAATTCCCAAAATACGGTTGACAATTTATTAGAAGCAACTATAATTGAATTGATCAACACAAAAAATCAAGCAATAGAAAGGGTGATATCTATGAAATTAACAGGATCTCAAATCGTAGCAGAAGTGCTGCTGGATCATGGGGTCGACACAATCTTCGGATATCCGGGAGGGACAGCGTTGAACATCTATGACGAACTGTACAAGTACAGCAATCGTCTCAAACATGTGCTGACCGCGCATGAGCAGGGTGCCTGCCATGCAGCAGACGGATATGCGAGAACGACCGGCAAAGTCGGCATCGTTATGTCTACCAGTGGTCCGGGGGCAACCAATCTGGTAACCGGTATTGCAACCGCATATCTGGACAGCATTCCGATTATCGCTATTACTTCGAATGTATCCGATTCCTTAATCGGTAAGGATGCGTTCCAGGAAATCTGCATTACCGGCGTCACCATGCCGATTACCAAGCACAACTTCTTCGTCAATCACATCGAGGATCTCGCCGATACGCTGAGAGAGGCTTTCGTCATCGCTCAGAGCGGAAGACCGGGTCCGGTGCTGGTCGACATCACGAAGGATGTGACATCGGCTAGCTGTGAGTACGAGAACAGACGGCCGTTACCACTTCGTCCGTATCCGGAAATCAAGAAAGAGGACATCCGTGCCGCAGTAAAGATGATTAACGCGGCAGAGAAGCCGGTGATGTATGTCGGCGGCGGTGCGATGTGGTCGTGTGCATCTGAATTGGTTCGGGAGCTGGCACACAAGGCCAACATTCCGGTAGTTAACACGCTGATGGCGGCCGGAATCATCGATACCGAGGATGATCTCAGCCTGGGCATGGTTGGCATGCACGGATCGGTTGCTTCGAATCGCGCGATTCAGCATTCGGATCTGATTATCGCACTGGGCGCCCGTTTCAGCGACCGTGTTGCGCAGGATGCAAAGACATGGGGCAGAAGTGCCCGTATTCTCCAGATTGACCTGGACAAGAGTGAAGTCAATAAGAACATTCAGATTGACAAAGCCATCATTGCCAACGTGAAGGAATTCCTGGAGCAGGCTCTTCCTTACGTGGAGCCGGCAGAACATGCAGAGTGGAGAGAAAGAACCGTCTCCTGGAAGAAGAAGGCACCTTATGTCAAGGCCACCGGTTGTCCGCTCCATCCGAAGGATATCATGACCACGATTTCCAACTCGGTAGATGACGAAGCTATTTACGTTACTGACGTTGGTCAGCATCAGATGTGGGCAGCGCAGTATCTGCATCATCGCAAACCGCATAAGTTCATCACCAGCGGCGGTCTGGGAACGATGGGCTTCGGTTATGGTGCCGCAATCGGCGCACAGATTGCCCACCCGGAGAAGCGTGTCGTTCACATTACCGGCGATGCCTCCTTCCAGATGAATATCAACGAGGTTGTTACCGCAGAGACCCAGGGACTTCCGCTGATTACTGTCATTGTCAACAACTCGGTTCTGGGAATGGTATACCAGTGGCAGACCATCTTCTATGGCGAGCGTTATTCCAATACCGTGCCGGAACGGAAGATCGATTATGTCAAGGTAGCGGAAGGATTCCATATCAAGGGTTTCCGTGCGACCACACCGGAAGAATTCCAGGATGTGTTCCAGCAGGCACTGAAGGAAGACGGTCCGGTATGGATCGAGTGTGTTATTTCTCGTGAAGAGCGCGTACTGCCGATGATTCCAGGCGGCAAGAGCGTAGATGATATGATTGTCGGATAGGAGGGCGTTATGTACAAACCATTGAAACAGGAAATCGTCAGCGTCCTCGTGCAGAACCAGGCCAACGTTCTGACCCGTGTTGTCAGCATGTTCGGACGCCGTGGATTCAATATTGACTCTCTGACCGTATCGCCGACTCACAATCCGAAGCTGTCCCGTATTACCATCATGTTCAGTGCCACCGAGCAGTCCATGCAACAGATTCTCACCCAGACCGAGAAGCTGGAAGTGGTGGAGAGCGTAATCGTCCTGAACCGGGAGAACAGCCTGTATCGTGAGCTGGTACTGATGAGAGTGAAATGCAAACCGGAACAGAGAAGCTCCATCAAGGAAATCGTCGATATTTATCGCGGAAAGATTATCGATCTTTCCAAGAACAGTCTGGTTATCGAGATTACCGGAACACCGAACAAAATCAACGGATTCATGGAAGTCATGGAGGACTTCGAGATTACGGATGTATGCCGCACCGGACTCACCGGTATCGAAGGCCTGAACCGTGGCGATTCGGAAGAATAATTGGCAAAGGAGCATCAGAACAGAATGTCTAGAATTAGTGATAATGTAACACAGGGCGTAGAGAAGGCACCAATGCGGAGCCTTTTCTATGCCATGGGATATACCAAGGAAGAGCTGGATCGCCCGCTAATCGGGGTCGTTTCCGCTCACAGTGAAATCGTACCGGGCCATATGCATCTGGACAAGATTACCGAGGCGGTAAAAGCAGGTGTCCGTATGGCCGGAGGAACCCCGATTATGGTCCCGGCCATCGGCGTATGCGATGGTATCGCCATGGGTCACGAAGGAATGAAGTATTCGCTGCCAAGCCGTGAGCTGATTGCGGATAGCGTGGAGACCATGGCGAAGGCCCACCAGTTCGACGGACTGGTACTGGTTCCGAACTGTGATAAAATCGTACCGGGCATGGTCATGGCAGCCTGCCGCATCAACATCCCATCCATCGTCTGCTCCGGCGGACCGATGATGAGTGGCCTCGTTAACGGTGAGGAGACCTCCCTTTCGAAGATGTTCGAAGCTGTTGGTTCCCGCAAAGCCGGCCTCATCGATGATGAAGGCCTCCGTGCATTCGAAGAGAACGTGTGCCCGGGTTGCGGCTCCTGCTCCGGCATGTATACCGCCAACAGCATGAACTGCCTCTGCGAAGCCATCGGCATTGGTCTTCCGGGCAACGGTACCATCCCGGCGGTCTCCAGCAGAAGAATCATGCTGGCAAAGCACGCCGGCATGGCCATCATGGATCTGGTGGAGAAGGATGTGAAGCCGAGAGACATCATCAATGCGAAGTCCGTCCGTAACGCCCTGACTTGCGACATGGCGCTGGGATGTTCTTCCAATACGGTTCTGCACCTGCTGGCCATCGCCAACGAGGCCGGCGTGGATGTGGACCTGAAGATGTTCAACGAGGTCAGCTCGAAGACGCCGAACCTCTGCCACCTGGCACCGGCCGGCGGCACGCACATGCATGACCTCAACAACGCCGGCGGCATTCAGGCCGTACTGGCGGAACTCGCCCGTGGCGGTCTCATTGACACCTCCGCCATCTGTGCGAACGGTCATACCGTTGCGGAGAACATCGAAGGAAAGAAAATCCTGGACAACGGCGCAATCCGTAGCCTAGACAATCCATATTCCCCAACCGGTGGACTCGCTATCCTGTTCGGTAACATCGCACAGGATGGTGCCGTGGTTAAAAGAAGCGCTGTCGCGCCGGAAATGCTTGAGCATACCGGCCCGGCCAGAATATTCGATAGTGAAGACGATGCGATTCAGGCCATCTACAATGGCGACATCCATGACGGCGACGTCGTTGTAATCCGTTATGAAGGCCCGAAGGGCGGCCCGGGCATGAGAGAAATGCTCAACCCGACCAGTGCGCTTGCCGGCATGAAGCTCGACAAGACAGTTGCACTGATTACAGACGGCCGTTTCAGCGGTGCCAGCCGCGGCGCATCCATCGGGCACGTGTGTCCGGAAGCAGCAGCCGGCGGCAACATTGGGCTGATTGAAGAAGGCGATATTATTGAGATTAACATTCCGGAATATCGTATTAACGTGAAGTTGTCGGATGAAGAGCTGGCAGCTCGTAAGGCGAAATGGACCGCACCGGCACCGAAGGTGACCAGTGGTTGGCTTGCTCGCTATGCGAAGCTGGTAGATTCTGCGGCCAAGGGCGCAGTCATGATGGACTAGGGGAGACAAATGCTGGAATTAAAGGACTTTGAGAAAGCGGCGGAGGTCGTGAAGGGCGTGGCACGCCCAACAAAACTCATCTATAGTGATTATTTTTCTGCCAGCTGCGGTAATGAGGTGTATCTGAAACCAGAAAACATGCAGCTGACGGGCGCATACAAAATCCGTGGTGCTTATTTCAAGATCAGCACCCTGACGGATGAAGAGAGAAGCAGAGGTCTGATTGCCGCTTCTGCCGGCAACCACGCCCAGGGCGTCGCCTTTGCCGCGAAGGAATACGGCTGCAAAGCTACCATCGTCATGCCGACGACCACACCGCTGCTGAAGGTGAACCGCACCGAGAGC
>CAVGMK010000144.1:0-7219 GCA_963630135.1 Oscillospiraceae bacterium | reverse complement strand
ATGCGGGCACTTCGTATTTGCAAATATAATAGAAACGGATGACGCATATTCGATTTTGCTTTTGTACAACCGAATGGGAATGATGTTAGAATCGTGCAAGGATAGGGTTACAATTTATTGCCAATATCTGTAGGAGCGCAGAGAAAGGCTTGCATGAATCGATGGCAAGCCGCTGTTTGCCGTAGAATGGAGGTATGCAGATGGAAACGTATCGTAACCTGACCAAGAGAGACAGTGCTCAGGAGCGGGAACTGGCAGGCGGAGATATTGCTGTGATGGCAAATGAGGATTTGCTTCAGATTCTGAAGGAACGGAATCCGCTGGAGTGGCTGGATCTCAGCCGGCGCCGTGTGATTGGCGCCGATCTCTCCGGGATGGATTTGCGGAACATTAATTTCGCTTGTACTCGTTTTGAGCAGGTGAATTTCGATGGTGCAGATATGGATGGGGATGATGTCAGCCGTTGTTTCTTCGTGGAGTGCTCTTTCCGAAATGTGAAGCTAACGAATGCGGATGCATCGGATTCGTCCCTTCGCTACCTCGATCTCACCGGCTGTGATTTTAGCGGGACCAATTTCTATTACGCAGCGCTGGAATTCGCGACGATGGACGATGTTAAGACGGACGAGAGAACACGGTTTTTCGGGGATGCTGTCCCGAAGGAAGGTGCTTTCACCTGCTGGAAAGTTGCACCGGGCGGACGGGTCATTGAGCTCCGGGTGCCGGCGGATGCGGGTCGGGTCTGCGCGACGAGCGAGGCCGGGCGCTGCGAGAAGGCGTATGTGGTGAATATCTCCAGCGTGGACGGCAGGACGCAGTACACGTGGGCGACGGCGTTGGTCGATGACGAGTTCATCTATGAGAAGGGGAAGATGGTCTATCCGGACAATGGATTCAGCGACTATGGGTGGCTGGATGATTCGCCGGGGATTCATTTCTTCATGGATCGCAAGATGGCGATTGCGTTCGGGACGGGATATTATTGACGCAGGAGCAGGCGGCGAAGGCGAAATAGACGGATGAAATATGATTTCAGGGGCGGTTCGGTGCGATTCCATTCATTGGAGGTGATGTGTGATGAGCAGGATGATGGCAGAATATGATCCCAACAATTGAATAGTAAGAGAACATCTTAGAACAAATTCAGGCCGGCTACCTGCGGAACTCTATCTCCGCAGGCAACCGGCCTTGGTGTCGGATGCTATTCCCGTGCTATTCCAGCGTCAGGAAGAGTGCCATCTTGAAATTCTTCTCGGCTTTCACGTAGTGGAGCCCGCCCTTGGCGAAATGGAAATTCTCGCCGGCCTGAATCGGGTACTCCTGGCCTTCGTAGCCGATAATGCCTTCGCCGTCCAGGGCAAAAATAAGGGCTTCGCCCGGAGCGGCATGCTCTGAGAGTCCGGTTCCGGCATCGAATGCCATGATGACGAACTTCATCTTGTCGTTGTGAACTACGTCCATGTTCACAATCTTGCCTTCCTGATATGGAACGAGCTGTGCCAGCTCGAACACTTCTCCTGCATGAATTGCACTATTCATAATGTCTGTCCTCCTGATTTCAATCTCGGTGTAGATGGCGCCGGTATCGGTTCTCATCCCAACCGGTGTGTCGGTGGGGGTGAGGATGGATTGGCCGGCGACTAACGTTCTCGTTGTGGCGGCGGACTTGAATTCGTCTTCTTCACTCTTGGCCGAAGCTGTTGTTCCATCGGCACTGGATGTAGAGGCTTCTTGTGTGCCTTCCGCATTTGCTGCTACTTCAACCGATGCTTCACAACTGGTCGATTCTATTCGTCCATCTGCCTGGAATCCGTAGACTTCCAGCGTTCCGGCGTTCACAAGAATCAGCTTATGGTAGGGAAATATCTCCGCACTGATGTCCGTGTCCGCTGCGAGCGAGAAGTAGATGGTGCTGTTGTCGCCGCTATGTATCGCCTTCGAGACGGTGCAGCCGGGAACCGGCGGGTTGTCCCTGGCGATGGAAAATACCTGACCTGTAACTTCTTTCATTCTATCTGTCCCTTAGTCCGGATTCATTGGAACCGATAACCCTGGTTCAATGCTACTTGGCAGTTCAACCTGCCAGTATTTTCGGCAACTCAGGGTTCCGATTCGAAGTAGTTTCCGGATAATTCAATCCAATCTCACTACGTTAGTCCGGCATGATGCTCTCGCCGCGGCACTCGTTGATGTAGGTCTTGATAATCTTGACCGATCCGTCGATGCCGGCACGGCTGGTGTTAATCAGCAGGTCGTACGAATCGCGAGCGCCCCATTTCATGTCGGTGTAATACTCGTAATATCTTCTGCGGCGCTTGTCCATCTGCTTCACGATTTTCTCCATGGCTGCCGGTGTTACCTTGGCTGCCTGGTCGGATGGAAGCAGTGCCATCTTACGTCTCACACGGTCTTCAATCGGGGCAAAGAGGAAGATGCTGACGTGGGACTGGTCGCTCAGAATATAGTCCGCGGCGCGTCCGACGATAACGCAGCTCTCCTTCGATG
This sequence comes from Oscillospiraceae bacterium, assembly GCA_963630135.1. Lineage (GTDB taxonomy): Bacteria > Bacillota > Clostridia > Peptostreptococcales > Anaerovoracaceae > Mogibacterium_A. Next base: position 4,714 of record CAVGMK010000144.1, on the reverse strand, counting down.
CAATCTCGCGGATAATCTTATATTCTTCCGCCTGAATGCGGTCGTATGGAGACGGCTGGTAGATGTCGATGCCGGTATACATGGTGCCGGAGACGAAATCCGGGGCTTTCTCCTCATTATCTTTCACGTAGTCCTCGTGGAATCCGGTATTCTTCACGGCCATTTCCACGAATTCCTGGTCATAGAAGGCGATGCCGAGGTCGGCTGCCAGTCTCTTGCCAATTTCATGTCCGCCGCTTCCGAATTCACGGCCGATGGTAACGATTACTTTATTTTGTGCCATATACATGACCTCCTCGCATAATATTCGACTCATTATACCATAATTTGTGCATTTTCTTAAGTGATGATTGCTTCATATTCCCTGCTGGACAATTCAGCTCGTTGTCTGTATATCTACCGGAAATCTTGTAATAACGCAGCAAGCCGTATGACGCGCTGGAAAGAATGTCCCTTCTGTCTGCACTTTCAAATACCTGTGTTCGCGTAGACAGATTCAGAATGTGGGTAGGGCTGTTGTATCTTTCGCCCAAAATGGATTCTTACTGCTGCACCAGCGTATCACCTAAGGCTTCGACGAATTCCGCCGCGGTCTTCGCGTCCGGGAAGAGTGCCCTTGCCTGATCCGGTCGTCCGCCGCCTCGGGCACCCAGGGGTTTCGCTCTTTCTTTTACCAGATTTCCACAGGCGGGATCTCCGTGGGAGAAGAGGAGGACGGTGTGGTCCGGCCGGTGGGTGAGGGCGAGGAGCGTCGGCGCAGACGGTTCTGCCATCACGGCGAAGCCCAGCGTCACCAGGTCGTCTGCTGCGAGCAGGTCGTAGGCGGCGTGGAAGAAGGCCGGCTGAGTCTGGCGCAGCTCGGCGAGGATACGTTCTTTCTCCTGAGCAGTAGCATGGCGCGTGAGGGCGGAGAGGGTCTGACGGAGCTCGCTCTCCTTCTCATTCTGGACATCCAGCTTGTGGAGAAGGTCGTGGCCGCCGGCGGAGAAGCGGTCCTCCACGGTACGAAGGAGGGCGTGCTCTTCCTGCATGCCGGCGAATGCGGCGCGGCCACAGCGGAAGAAGATGCGGTTCATGCCTTTGTTCGGCTCGACTTTGAGGATGCGAATCAGGCCCACTTCGCCGGTGTGGTGGAAGTGGGTGCCGCAGCAGGCCACGCAGTCGTACGGATGGTCCAGCGAACCGATGGTGACGATGGTAATTTCACCGTCCTGGGTGACCGGCTTCCGGGTTGGCATGACGGACGCGGCTTCGCGATTCGGGAAAGTGGAGACGGTTATCTCGACGTTCTGCCAGATGGTCTCATTGGCGAGGCGTTCGGCAGCGAGGATTTCCTCTTCGGTGAGGCGCCGGCCGTCGTAGTCCATGTCGATGGTGATGTAATCGGCGCCGATGTGGAAGCCCTTGTTCATGCCGCCGTAGAGCTGGATGAAGGCGCCGGTGAGGACGTGTTCGCCGCAGTGCGCCTGCATGTTCGCAAGGCGGTTGTCCCAATTGAGATGCAGGGTGACGGTGTCGCCGATAGAGAGAGGTGGGTTGCTCGGATTCACTTGGCCGAGGTAGTGGCGGATATGATCTTTCTCTTCCAGCGTCTCCACCACTTCCCAAGTGGTGCCGTCCGCCGCCGTGATGGTGCCGATGTCGCACGGCTGTCCGCCGCCGGTGGGGAAGAAGATGGTGCGGTCCAGCACCAGGGCGGTCCGTCCGTCTTCCTGCCGGATGTCCGTGATGGTTGCCGTGAGTTCGCGGCAGTAGACGTCCTGTTGATAGAATTTCTGAGTGGCCATATAGATAACTTCCTTTCGTATTGAATCATATTATGTTTCGTTGCGCTGAATTTCGAGATTTACATTTCTCATCGTACTGAATCGTATTGAATCGTATTATGTTTCGTCACGATGAACTTCGAGCTGCAAATTTCTCATAGTATTTTTCGTATTTAGAGTTCAATTCTACAAGTAAGAATGGAACATAATATAGAATGTTCGAGAAGCCGGTGTAGCGAGATTCGTTTCGGTATGTCTCGAAGCGGTTCCGTGCCATTCGGTGCGTCTCTCGGTGTCTCGACGTAGCACCGATGCGTCTGGCTAATTCGGTTTGACGCAGAGTGCCCATTTCGCCGCAGAAGTGGAGAAAGAACAAAATCGCGTAATTAACAAAAATAAAGTTGTGGAAAACTTCCCTTGACAAATCCGAAATAACCGATTCAGCCTTGATTTATAAGGCTTCCAGAGAATCCACTTTTCCACAACGAGTTGTTCATAAAATTGTATACAAAATTCGGAAAAACTGTGGAAAAATCGCTCGACCTTGAAACGATGGACTTTTCACGGTGTTGATAAAAACTTTACGATAGAAGAACACGGGTTGACCGATAACGGATTCGGAGGAACATTTGGTCGGCTGGCTTTAGTTATCTGGTACAAATTATTGCCGAGGTTCTAGTATTACTAGAGATTTCTATGAGGAGTCTCCGCATTCCGATGTTGCCCTAGTCCCGCTGAATGATATCCTCGAACCGCGTCCCCGCCATCTCGCAGAAGGACTGGAATATCTGCATGTCGAACCGGTAACGTCCCTTGAGTTCCAGATCCTGCATGATGAACGTGTGCGCTACATCCATCTCCATTGTGGAGATTTTCATCACCTCCGGGCTCATCAGCACCAGCTCTCCCTGGTTCGTCACGAGGTAAGCTCCATAGACATCGTTGTTCATATAATAGGTATAGCTGTCTACGTGATTATTGTCCTTCGTGTACAGCAGGTACAGCATGCCATTCGGCACCGAACGCATTGCCGACCGGGAGATCATCATGGACATATCCGGATCGAATTCTTCCGGATGCGCCAGCTCGTACACTGTAATGTACTCGGTCTGCTGCATCTGCATGGCGGCTTCGACCTCGGAGCAGTGACGGAAATAGCTGCAATCGAACAGCGCGACCTTCGGATTCTTCTTGTTTGTCGGTGCGCTCATGCCAATCCGGGTTCTGATATAGAAGTAACCGGACTCTCCCTCTGCCATCGACGCGCAGTGGAATACTCTTCCGTCCTTCGTGGACTTGATGCGGTTCTGTAGCAGCGTCATCATCTGGTAGTCCCAATTCGGAATGTGGCTCAGTTCTTCCCGGGAGATTTCCGACAGGAGGGAGGCGCCGAGGTAATCCTTGTCACACATCCGCATGAGGAAGTAGTTGATGGTCTCCGCGACGTTGAGATTGGAGAGGCATACCGATTGTGTGGCTTCTTCATCGGAAACCTCGGTGTAAGCCGAATCTTTTTTGGCCACCTCTATCATCAGACGAATGCGCGCAAGGGCCTTCTTGCGGAACTCCTGGATTTCCTCCTCGTAATTCCGGTAGTAATTCTCGTTGGTCGCCACGGCGAGCTGAATCAGGCGGACCGTTGTGCCCAGCGAGATGGCAATCTCGGAGCCGCCGAGGCTGCCGGACATCCGCTGCCAGTTGTCGTCGAGCTCTCTGCGGGAGTCCATCTCGTTGAGGCGGCGGAGCTTAGGGTCCGTGTAGTATTCCATGTAGTCGTCGACGCCGTATTCCGAGAAGTCGAGATGGATGAGCTGGTGGATGTGGTAGCCGGAGGTCTTGGATTTCCAGGTAATCTGAAGCGCGGTCACGCCCATCAGGCGGGTGTCGGTCGCGATGGTGCTCTCCCAGCGGTAGTCCTGGAAATGGTTGTATCGCATGGATTGTTTGCCTTCTACCATATATAGATTTGCCATGAATGAAGTGCCTTTCGTTGTATTAATATCGTTGATTGGTATCTTAATTAGCAGCCTGATTGGTATCTAGATTGTGAAGATCCGTCCAGGTGCGTTGTGATTCGAAGTAGCGTCGGCGGGGAAGCGGTGACCTGCGGTTTCGTGCCTTCGAAATTTCGTGTGGAGCCAGCTCGAAGCAGGCCGGCGGCGGGTTCATGCTTCCAGCGGAACCGGCGATCGCGTGTCGGAATTCCGCGCAGGGCTGCAAACCCTAATCGATATATTATACTACACCCTTTCGAATGGTATCAATAAAGACTGCCGCATCTATTGACACGCCTTGATAAATTGGTATAATTACTTCAGCATAATCCTTATTAAGAGCGAGGTAGGGAATGGGCCCGATGATCTTGCGGCAACCTCGGCAACAACAGCCGAAGGTGCCAAATCCCACAGTCTGGCAAGGCCGAGTGCCGGAGACTGGAAGATAAGGAGAGTGGAAGCTCTCTTTATTTGTATGGAGAGCGTTTTTATTTGTAATTATTTCGGGGCGACTGCATTCGAACCCATGACGAAGAGCCGCGTATATGTAAAGGAGACTATTGATGAGAAAATTATTTACTTCCGAATCCGTTACCGAGGGACATCCGGATAAGGTCTGCGACCAGATTTCGGATGCCATCCTGGATGCGATTCTGGCGGAAGATCCGAATGCACATGTGGCTTGCGAGACCGTGACCAAGACGGGCTTCGTTCTGGTGTTCGGCGAGATTTCCACCACCTGCACCGTGGACATTGAGGGTATTGTCCGCAAGGTCGTTACCGAGATTGGCTACAATTGTTCCGATGTCTGCTTCGACGGCAAGTCCTGTGCCGTGCTGGTATCCATCGAGGAGCAGTCGCCGGATATCGCGCAGGGAGTCGATGAGGCGTATGAGGTCAAGGAAGGAGCTACCCGCGACGAGTTCGCGCTTACCGGCGCGGGAGACCAGGGTA
>CAVGMK010000143.1:0-7334 GCA_963630135.1 Oscillospiraceae bacterium | reverse complement strand
CAATGCAGCAGTCATTCAGAAGTTCTATCCGAATGCGCGTACGGCGATTGAACTCGGCGGCCAGGACGCGAAGGTTATTTTCTTCCGATATGATGAGGCAAGGAAAGAATTATCGGCATCCGATATGCGGATGAACGGAAGCTGCGCGGGCGGTACCGGCGCTTTCCTGGACGAGATGGCCGCATTGTTTCAGATTAAGCCCAATGAATTAGAAGAATTTGCCGAGAAGGGTCAGCATGTATATGAGATATCGGGGCGCTGCGGTGTTTTTGCGAAGACGGACATTCAGCCCCTCCTTATCCAGGGCGCGGATAAGAACGATATCGCGCTTTCCATCTTCCATGCGGTGGCGAAGCAGACGATTGGCGGACTTTCCCAAGGGTTGGAACTAAGAGCGCCGATTATATTTGAGGGGGGACCGCTAACCTTCAATAAGACACTTGTCCGGGTCTTCGCCGAGAGGCTGAATCTGGCACCGGATGAGATTATCATTCCGAAGAATCCGGAAACCATTGTCGCACTGGGTGCTTCGATTGCTGCGGATAAGCTGTTCAAAGATCAAGGTGCCAGCATGACGATTCTCGAAGCGAGAGAGCGACTGATTCATTCTCCGAAGAGCACGGCCAATCCGGCAGACGCGCATCCGTTCTTCCATTCGCCGGAAGAGCAGGAGGCATTTATTCAGAGGCATGTTGCCGAGTTGGGAAAGACCACCGATTTGATTGCAAAGGTTGCGAAGCAGGCCGATAACAACGCTGGGAACCAAGCCGAGAGCAATATCGGGAATAAGACTACAAACAACGTCGCGAACCAAGCCGATAACAACATCGAGATCAAGGACGCGAATCAAGCCACGAACAATGTTGCGAACGTCTATATCGGAATTGATTCCGGTTCGACCACATCGAAGGGCGTTGTCATCGATGAAGAAGAGAACCTGACGGATACCTTCTATTTCAATAATAATGGAGAACCTCTAGAGGCCGTCAAGAAAGGCTTATGTGATATTGCCGCGAAATACGAGGAAGCCGGCATTACACTGAATGTCTTAGGCGTTGGCACCACCGGTTACGGTGAAATGATGCTCGCCAGCGCAGTAAGAGCCGACTATCATACGGTAGAGACGGTTGCCCATGCGGCAGGCTGCAAGAAATACATTCCGGATGCCAGCTTCATCTTAGATATCGGCGGACAGGATATGAAAGCCATCTGGATGAAGGATGGTGTTATCACCGACATCTCGCTGAACGAAGCATGCTCTTCCGGTTGCGGATCGTTCTTGGAGAACTTCGGCAAGTCATTAAACATACCGGTGGAAGACATCGAGAAGGCGGCCTTTTCATCCAAGGCACCGGCCAGCCTGGGTAGCCGGTGCACCGTATTCATGAATTCCACCATCATTAATGAACAGAGAAACGGCAAGGAGACCAACGACATCATGGCCGGCCTTTGCCGATCGATTATTGAGAATGTGTTCACGAAGGTCGTCCGCATCGCCAATACAGAGGAACTGGGCGACCGAATCGTTGTGCAGGGTGGGACCTTCCGGAATTTCGCGGTATTGAAAGCTCTGGAGGAGTACCTGGGGAAGGAAGTCGTTCTGGCACCGTTCCCGGGTGAGATGGGTGCGCTGGGTGCGGCTCTTTCCTGCAAGCATCAGATGGAGAAGGCGGGATATTCATCGAGCAGCCGCTCCTCGTTCATCGGTTTCGATGCGATTCGGAATTTCACCTACCGAAGGGAGAGCGGTGTTCCTTGCACGCGTTGTCAGAACCATTGCAGCAGGACCATTTTGTATTTCGGGACAGGGGATACTTTCGTCACCGGAAACCGCTGTGAGAAGGGGGCCATCCTAAGCGATAATGAAGAAGCGAAGAAGCAAATAGCAGAAAGAACAAGTGCGATTAATGAAGTACCGGATCTGATGCGGGACCGGGAACGCTGGCTTTTCGAAGAATATCCCTACAAGCTCGTCGCAAAGGAGAAGGACGAGGCCGTGGGCATACCCCGGACGCTGGAATTCTGGGACAGCGCCCCGTTCTGGAATGTATTCTTCCATGCGCTTGGATTCCGTGTGCAATATTCTTCCCCGACGAACCAGAAACAATATGAGGCAGGCCTGAGATATGTTGCTTCGGATACCATCTGCTTTCCGGCGAAAGTGGTGCATGGCCACATTCATAATCTGCTCAATAAGGGAATCCGGCATATCTTCATGCCATATATTATGCATATGCCGCCGGAGAACAAGAAGGAGAAGAGCAGCTATGTCTGTCCGGTCATTATGGGATATCCGATGGTGGTGAACAACTTCCAGATGTCCGGTAAGGAAGATGATATCCATTTCGATACCCCGATTTTCCATTGGTTCTCCGAGAAAGACCGGAAGAATCAGATCATCCGCTATGCAACCAAAGAGCTCCATGTCTCCAAGAAGGAAGCCAGTGAGGCGTTTGACCAGGCGAAGGAGGCGCTAACGGCATTCCGCAGGAGACTGACAGACGCGGCGCAGGCCATCATCGATGATGCCAATAAGAAGGGCACATACGCCGTTGTTCTGGCCGGCCGGCCGTATCATTCGGATGCCTTCATCAATCACAAGCTAAGCCGCATGTTCACGAAGCAGGGCATCCCGGTGCTGACGGTGGATTCTCTCCCTGGAATTCATCAAGCGAATCTGCACCGTTCGAGAGCGGAAATCACCAATGATTTCCACGCGCGTATGCTGGGCGGCGCAATGGTGGTAGCGAGCGAGCCGTCCCTGGAATTTGTCCAGATTGTCAGCTTCGGCTGCGGTCACGATGCCATCCTCTCGGACGAAATCACCCGCATCGTCAAGGAAGGCGCGAACAAGAGCGCGCTGATATTGAAGGTGGACGAATCCGAAGCGAGCGGTTCTCTCGGCATTCGCGTTCAGAGTTTCATCGAGACCGTCAACCTAAGGCGCGAAAGAACGAATGCCCGGGACGCGATACACCCGCTGCCGGATCCATACGCTGCGAAATTCCGGGAAGCCGACCGCAAAGAACGGGTGCTCCTGGTTCCGAATATTTCCGCGCCGGTAATGAAGATGCTGGAAGGACTTCTGCTAAAAGAAGGTTATACCCCGCGTCTACTTCCGGTGGGAGAGAAAGAAGAGATTCTGCTCGGGAAGCGGTATACCCATAACGATATCTGCTTTCCCTGTCAGATGATTATCGGTGAAATCATCAAAGAACTGCAGAACGGTAATTATGAAGACCACTCGCAAGTCGCCGTCGGTATGGCCAAGCTCAATTGCGATTGCCGGCTGGCGAACTACACGACAATACTGAGAAGTGCACTGGATAAGGCGGGCTTCGCCGATGTTCCCATCATCACCACAGATCCATCGGATACGAAGGAAATCCATCCAGGCATTTCCATACTGGGGGCGAGAACCGCCGTTGAAGCGGCCTGGGTCTATCTGATGCTGGATATGCTCCAGAATATATTGAGAAGAATCCGGCCATATGAACGGAACAAAGGGGTGTCCGACCGGGTATTCAACGAGTGTATCGCAAATATTTCGAACGCATCAATCAACGGACTTCCGTCTGCAATAGATGAATTTGAACATTCGATTGATCGGATGAAAGAGATTGATTACGATGATTCGGTTCGAAAGCCAAGAGCCCTGGTCACGGGAGAACTTCTGGTGAACTTCCATCCGGGGACCAATTTCCATATTGAAGAGTACCTGGAGAATCACGGATACGAGACCATCTTCCCGAGAATTACCAATCAGTTCCGCAAGGATTTCCTGGCGAATATGTGTGAAATCAAGGAATACAAGGCAAGACTGGTGCCGTATTCCTTCGCCCTTAACGGTGCATTTAACTTCATCGAGAAGCGCCTGGAGAAAATCGCATTGAGGCACCCGCTCTATGAGAAATCGGTGAACCCGAAAGATTTGTATGAGGAAGTTCGGGATATCATCCCGATGACGCTGACCTGCGGTGAAGGCTGGCTGATGGCCGCCGAGATCGTCCATTACGCGAAGCTCGGCGCGAAATCCTTCATCATTCTACAGCCCTTCGGATGCCTTCCGAACCACGTATGTGGCCGGGGAATCACGAAGAAAATCAAAGACCTGTATAGCGATATCTCGATTCTGCCATTGGATCTGGATCCGGATACCAGTTATGCCAATATCGAGAACCGGCTTCAGATGCTCATGATGAATGAGAATGCATAAGCGCGATGCGCTTCGCGGACGGCGTTAAGAAGCAGAATTGTGCGATTCCTGAATAATCCTTGAGCTTAAAAAAAGCTTCCTCTCATCCGGACGTTTCCGGCGGAGAAGAAGCTTTTTTTTAATGGCTCTTAGTTAGTCGAGGACGCATGCGTCCGAGTTGTCGCTGAAAAGTAAGAATTTCCATGGAGAAGATCATACAGAATATCTGAATCGATAATGGTATTCTCACTTTGCCGTGTGTAGCATTGCCTTTGGTGGTAGAATAAAGGGAAACGAGATTATTGCAGCGCTCATCGGGAGGAACTCGCAGATGCATCAGGAAAGTAGCCATACATTCATACCGGATCGAATCGGGTCCTATTTCCGCCGGGAATGGTTGCCGCTGACATTCGTTACAGTGTCCGGACTGGTCTACAATGTCGGACTGCTGGCAGGGCCGTGGTTCGAGGGGAGGCTGGCGCAGTGCCTGGCGGATATTCTTGGTGGGCATGAGGCTGCCGGTACCATGACTGTACTGGTTCTGGCATACATCGCGGTGACTCTGCTGGTTCAGGGGGCAAGATTCATCAAGCGGTTCTATGTCCGGCGGTTTGCCAACAATATTAACCGCCGCATGAAGGGTGTCCTGTATGCCAATCTGGTGAGGCAAAGCCGGAGTGCGCTGGCGCAGGAGGGTGCCGGAGAGCTGATGACCAAGGCGATTTCCGATGTGGATGACTGCGCGGAGGGCATGCGCAAATTCACCACGGAAATATTTGATACCGGCGTGGCGCTGGTGGGCTATGTGGTCATGCTGCTTGTCTACGACTGGCGGCTTGCGCTTCTCTGCCTGATTTTCCCGCCGCTCTCCTATATTTGCGCGGAGCGAATGAAGAGACCGGTGCAGCGAGCCGGTGCTACATATAAGAAGGCGGCGTCCGCCCTTAGCGCTGCCACCCTCGACCGGGCCAGGAACGCACTCACCTACCGCGTGTATGGGTGCGAAGCAGCTCGGGAAGAACGCTATGAGGCGGTGCTGACAGACTACGAGAAGGCGGCCGTCCGCGCCAATGTCTGGCAATCGGCGTTGCCGCCGCTGTACCTGGTAGTATCCAATATCAGTGTGCTGTTCATCCTGTGGTTCGGTGGTAAGAATGTGCTGGGCTCGGGATGGTGTGCGTGGGATATTGCTGCTTTTACCACCTTCCTTTCGTGCTTCGCCAAAATGTCCACGAAATCGTCCAAGGCGGCAAAGCTGTTCAATTCCGTCCATAAGGCAGAAGTCTCCTGGCGGCGGATTCAGCCGCTGATGCAGGCGCCGGAGGAACTTCCGCCTTTGGAGATTCCGTCGGTACAGGATATCATGGTGAATCAGTTATCCTTCTCTTATCAGGAGGGAGGTTATCAGGCCGGAAAGAATCCGGATGAAGAGAATGCCGGAGAGTATCCAGATGAAAGGAATGCCGGAAATTATCTGCGTGAAGAGAATGCCGCAAAATATTCGGATGAAAAGAGTCAGGACGGAAAGGCGATTTTTCAAGGGCTTAGCTTCAGCGCGAAGCCGGGCGACATCATCGGCGTAACCGGCCCGGTAGCGAGTGGCAAATCGACCCTCGGCCGGGTGTTCCTCTGTGAACATCCTTATGGTGGGTCCATCCAAGTGGATGGCCGGGAGCTGTCCGCGCTGACGCCACGAGAGATTGCCGCCACAATTGGATATCTGGGCCACGATCCGGAGCTCTGGAATGATACTGTCGCTGCCAATGTGCTGTGCGGGGATTCGGGAGATGCGATGGAATTTCTATCCCTGACCGCGCTGGATGCAGAAGTCCGCGCCATGGAGCAGGGTGTAGATACCGTTATTGGAAACAGTGGCGTCCGGCTCTCCGGCGGTCAGGCGCAGCGCCTGGCGCTGGCGAGAACGCTGGCGCATCCGCGGCCAATCCTCATACTGGATGATCCCTTCTCGGCGCTGGACCGCGCCACGGAGGATATTGTATTTGCAAATCTTCGGGAGTATGCCAAGGACAAGATTGTCATCCTGATCTCCCACCGGCTGTACCATTTCCCGGAGCTGTCTCAGATTGTATTCATGGAGAATGGCTCGGTGACGGTGGGGACGCACGCGGAGCTGTGCGAAAGTGTCCCGGAATACCGGTCTCTGTATGAAAGCCAGATGGGAGGTGCCAGAGATGAAGCTTAGAGCGAAGAAAGGCGTATGGACAGCGGTTCGCTCGGCGGCGGCATCGCACAAGCTTCTCAGCAGCGTAACCATTTTATGTGCCGCGGCGTCCGTACTGGCATCGCTGCTGCCGCCCCTTATTATCGGGCATATTATCGATTATCTCACCGACAAGGTGTCACTGACGCTGGCCGCCATGCTGATGTACTATGGCAGCCTGGCGCTGGAGGGCGTGCTTACCTCTACCCAGGAGACCTTCCTTGAAATGTTCGGCCAGAAGATGACGCATGCCCTTCGGTCCGAGATGTCGCAGAAGCTCAGCCATCTTCCGGCGGCAACGCTGTCGGCGCAGAATCCGGGAGAGATTGCGGCCCGGTTCTCCGGAGATGTCGACACCGTGGAAGCGCTGTTCACTTCCGGCGTAATCTCGATGGTGGCAGATGCCTGCCGAATTATTTCCATTCTGGCTGTCATTGCGGTCAAGAACACCGGCCTGGCAATCTTACTTCTTCTGGTACTGCCGCTTCTGATGGCATTCACCCGGCACGTCCAGAAGCGAACGCTACAGGCGCAGTTGGATAACCGCCGTGCTGTCGCCGCCATTTCCGGTCAGGTACCGGAGACACTCCATAATACTCGCACCATCCATGCCCTTGGACTGGAGGATTACATGGGGAAGCGGTATGACCGCCGCATTGGTGACAGCTATGCTGCCGTGGAAAAAACAAATTTCTATGATGCCATATATTCACCGGTGGTGCTGACGCTGAATGCGGCTGTGGTTGGCGTTGTCATGCTGCTTTCCGCTTCCGGCAATACCCGTATTCTGACGCTGTTCGGCATGTCTGTCGGTACGTCGGTTACGATTATCAATTATATTTCTCGGATTTTCACGCCGATTGAGAGCCTGGGAATGGAGCTTCAGACGATTCAGTCCGCGATGGCCGGGGTCAAGCG